>NZ_JAXCIS010000001.1:0-53955 GCF_034044025.1 Pseudomonas sp. SED1 | reverse complement strand
AGCAGCCCCAAAAAAAGCCGGGCGCTACGCACTCCAGCGGGAGCAAGCTCCCTCGCCACGACCAACTCTGACTCTAGCCTTCGCATTTGGCGAACGCTCGTTGCCAACTGACGGTTGGATTTCTACTGCCTGCGTCCTCTAGCCTTGGCCCACATTCCAAGAACAAGAGGTACACCCCATGACGGCTCCCCTGAGCGGTATCAAGGTGATCGAGATCGGCACCCTGATTGCCGCGCCGTTCGCCGCCCGGCTGATGGCCGAGTTTGGCGCCGAGGTGATCAAGGTCGAAGCCATGGGGCAGGGCGATCCGCTTCGCAAATGGCGAAAGCTGCACGAAGGCACGTCGCTGTGGTGGTACCTGCAATCGCGTAACAAGAAGTCCCTGGCCCTGGACCTCAAGTCCGCAGAAGGCCTGGACCTGGTCAAACAATTGCTGGGCGACGCCGACGTGCTGATCGAAAACCTGCGCCCCGGCGGCCTGGAAAAACTCGGCCTGGGCTGGGACGTGCTGCACGCCCTCAATCCCAAGCTGACCTTGGTGCGCATCTCGGGCTACGGCCAGACCGGCCCTTACCGCGACCGCCCGGGCTTCGGTGCCATCGGCGAGGCCATGGGCGGGATTCGCTACACCACCGGCAACCCGGACTCGCCACCGGCGCGGGTGGGCGTGAGCCTCGGTGATTCCCTGGCGTCACTGCACGGCGTGATCGGTGCGCTGATGTCGCTGTTGCGGGTCAAGACCGGCCAGGGCGATGGCCAGATTGTCGACGTGTCCCTGGCCGAAAGTGTGTTCAACCTGATGGAAAGCCTGGTACCGGAATACGACATGCTCGGCCATGTGCGCGAGCGCAGCGGCGGCGCCTTGCCCGGCATCGCACCCTCCAACACTTACCTGACCGCCGACGGCGCCTACGTGGTGATCGCCGGCAACAGCGACCCGATCTACAAGCGCCTGATGCTCGCCATTGGCCGCGCCGACCTGGCCGAAGCGCCGGAGTTTGCCCACAACGACGGCCGCGCGGCCAAGAGCGGCCTGCTCGACGCCGCCATCACCCACTGGACCAGCAGCCTGCCCATCGACCAGGTGCTCAGCGCCCTGGAAGCCGCCGAAGTACCGGCGGGGCGCATCTATTCAGTGGCCGACATCGTCGCCGACCCGCACTACCAGGCCCGGGACATGCTGCTCAGTGCCGACCTGCCCGGCGGCCTCACGGTGAAGATGCCCGGCATCGTGCCCAAGCTGTCGGAAACCCCCGGCGCCGTGAACTGGCAGGGCCCGAGTCTGGGCCAGCACACCGATGCAATCCTCGGCGACCTGGGCTTGAGCGGGGCCGATATTCAACGCCTGAAAACCTCGGGAGTGGTGCAATGAGAAACTATTCCGATGCCTTGATCGTGCAGGAAGTCTCGCCCCGGGATGGGCTGCAAATCGAGCCGACCTGGGTCGAGACTGTCGATAAGATCGCACTGATCGACCAGCTGTCCCTGGCGGGGTTTTCCCGGATCGAAGCCGGTTCGTTTGTTTCACCCAAGGCCATTCCCGCATTGCGTGATGGCGAACAGGTGTTCCAGGGCATCACCCGCCGCCCTGGGGTTATCTACGTGGCGTTGATCCCCAATCTCAAGGGCGCCCAGCGTGCCATCGAGTCTCGGGCCGATGAGTTGAACCTGGTGATGTCCGCCAGCCAGACCCACAACCTGGCGAATATGCGCATGCGCTGCGAAGCCTCGTTGGCAGCGTTCGGTGACATCGTGAGTTTCGCTGCCGACTATCCGGTGCGCCTCAACGGCAGCATCGCCACCACCTTTGGCTGCCCGTTCGAGGGCAAGATTGATGAAGACCGCGTGCTGCAGTTGGTCGATGCCTACCGCGAGCTGGGCATCCAGGGCATCAGCCTGGCGGACACCACCGGCATGGCCAATCCGCGTCAGGTCGAGCGCCTGGTCAAACGCGTTCTGGAACGTGTTCCGGCGAGCGACCTGACCCTGCATTTCCACAACACCCGCGGCCTGGGTTTGTGCAATGTACTGGCCGCCTACGAGGCCGGAGCGCGACGGTTTGATGCCGCATTGGGCGGCCTCGGCGGCTGCCCGTTTGCTCCCGGCGCGTCGGGCAATATCTGCACCGAAGACCTGGTCAACCTGTGCGACGAAGTCGGGATTCACACCGGCATCGACCTGCCGCACCTGCTGCACATGTCGCGGCAATTGCCGGCCCTGCTCGGCCATGAACTGCCGGGCCAGGTGGCCAAGGCCGGGCGCAATTGCGACCTGCATCCGCCACCGGCCTACATCGCCACCTTGTAAGCCGCCACCAGACAACAAAAACAATCGGACGCCTGTGAGCAGTCCGCTGGAGAGAAACAATGAGCCTTAATACGTTGGAGGCCGGCGTGCGCCCGGCCGCTGAGCACGATGCCGAAAAAGCCCTGGTCAGCAAGGTCGCCTGGCGCCTGATGCCGCTGATCATGGTCTGCTACCTGTTCGCGTTTTTTGACCGCATCAACATCAGCTTCGCCAAGTTCCAGCTGCAGGCTGACCTGAGTTTGAGCGACACCGCCTACGGCCTCGGCGCCGGGCTGTTTGTGGTCGGCTATGTAATCTTCGAAGTGCCGAGCAACATGATGCTGTACAAGGTCGGCGCCCGCCGCTGGATCGCGCGCATCATGATGTCGTGGGGGCTGGCGACGGCCGCCATGGTGTTCGTCACGGCGGAGTGGCAGTTCTACGGCCTGCGCTTCATCATCGGTGCGATGGAGGCCGGGTTTGCCCCAGGCGTGTTGTATTACCTGACGTTGTGGTTCCCGCAGCACTACCGTGGGCGCATCACGTCGATGCTGTTCCTGGCGTCGGCGTTTGCCGGGCTGGTGGGCGCGCCGTTCTCCGGGCTGGTGCTGGAACACCTCGACGGCGTCCTGCAGATGCGCGGCTGGCACTGGTTGTTCCTGCTCGGTGGCTTGCCTTGCGTTGGCCTGGGTTTCCTGGTGCTCAAGCTGCTCAAGGACCGCATCGAGGATGCCCACTGGTTGACCTCGGCGGAGAAGACGTTGCTGGCCAGCCGCATTGCCGTGCATGAACCCCACAAGAGCGGCGGCTCATTGCTGGCGGCTCTCAGGATTCCCGGCTTCCTGATGCTGGGCTTTATCTACTTCCTGATCCAGGTAGCGTCCTACGGCCTGAACTTCTGGGCGCCGCAGTTGATCCGCAGCGCGGGCACCCAGAGCCCGGTGATGATCGGCCTGCTGACGGCGATTCCCTACGTCTGCGGCGCCATCAGCATGGTGGTGATCGGGCGCTTGTCCGACGCTACCGGCGAGCGCCGCAAGTTCGTCAGTGGCCTGGTGGCGCTGGGCGCGGTGGGGTTCTTCTGTGCAGGAATCTTTGCGGACCACACCACGTTCTTGATCGTCGCTCTGAGCTTGCTGGGCGCGGGCATCATTGCCTCGATTCCGACCTTCTGGACCTTGCCGCCGAAGCTGTTGGCCGGTGCCGGGGCGGGCGCGGCGGGCGGGATTGCGGTGATCAACACCCTGGGCCAGTTTGGCGGCATCGTCAGCCCGGTGATGGTCGGCCGGATCAAGGACCTGACCGGCAGCACCACGCCGGCGCTGTATGTCATCGGCGTGTGTGCGCTGCTGGCGGCGGCGCTGTTGCTGTGGGGCTTGCCGCAGAAACTGCGCACCCTCGACAAACACTGATCAGCCCGCGGTTACCAGCGATCGGGTGGGCGTGGCGCTGAACTGAATCAGTGCCACGCCGCCGATCAACATCAACGCCCCGATCAAACGGGGCGCAGTGAGTTGACGCTCCACCAGCCCAAACAGGCCGAAGTGATCCAGCATCAACGAAGCGATGATCTGCCCGGCCATCGCCAGGGCGATAAACCCCGAAGCGCCGAGCTTGGGCATCAGGATCAGTGCCAGCGAGATAAAGCACACACCGAACGCACCGCCGCTCCACATCCACAGCGGCGCCTTGGTGATAAAGCCAAGGTTGGGCAGCGGCAGGCGTAGGGCCAGGATCACCGGCAGCAGCACGATAATGCTCACCAGCAGCGAGGCGAGGGTGGCCCACAACGGATGGCCCAGGCCGCGTCCCAGGTTGGCGTTGATCGCACTTTGAAACGGCACCACCGCCCCGGCGAACGCCGCCAACAGCAATAAACCTACCCAATGCATCGTCGTCATCATCAATCTCCCAGAGGTTTTGCTGGACTCTAGGCTATTCGTCGCGCAAATTTAAATTCCAAGTTCTTATGCAGAACATGCAGCTGATGAATGATCTTCGACGCATCGACCTTAACCTGCTGGTGATCCTCGACGCCTTGCTCAGCGAGCAGCACGTCACCCGTGCCGCCGAGCGCTTGCACTTGAGCCAGCCGGCGGTAAGCCACGCCCTGGCGCGGTTGCGGGATTTGCTCGGTGATCCGTTGCTGGTACGCCAGGGCAGCTCGTTGGTGCCCACCGCGCGCGCCCTGGAACTGGCAATGCCGCTGGCGGAGGCGTTGGCCCAGGTGCAGGCGTTGCTGGCGCCCAATCGCTTTGATCCGGCCTCGGCCAAACGTACTTTTCGGGTGGCGATGTCGGACTACGGCGCGGCGATTTTCTTGCCGGAGCTGGTGCGCACTTTGCGCCGGGAAGCGCCGGGGATTGATTTGCAGATTATCCAGGCCAGCCGCGAAGGCATGCTGGATGGCGTGCTCAATGGCGACATCGACCTGGCTGCCGGGGTGTTTCCCGACATGCCTGCCGAGCTGCGCAGCACGCCGTTATTTGAAGAGCATTACGTATGCCTGGTGGACCGTGACAGCCTGCCTGACAACGGCGTGCTTGACCTGCCCACCTACCTGGCGCGGCCCCACGTGTTGCTGGAAATGCGCGGCAGCGGCACTCCGGAAATCGAACGGGCGCTGACGGCGATTCGTGAGCGCCGGCACGTGGCTATCAGCTTGCCTCATTGGGGTGTTGCGCCGCAGTTGATCCAGGGCACGGACCTGATTCTTACCGTGTCGTCTCGCGGGCTGCTCAACATTGATCACGAACGGCTACTGGCCGTGCCGCCGCCGTTTCATATCCCGTCGTTTGCGTTTGTGCTGGCATGGCATTCGCGGCGCGGTGGAGACCCGGCGTTGCATTGGTTGAATGGACAGGTGCAGGGTGTATTGTCTGAGCGCGTTTGATAAACATAGTGTTTAAGGAAGAACTCCATGCTCTTAGGTCTCAATCACCTGACTCTCTCCGTCACCGACTTGAACCGCAGCATCCGTTTCTACAATGAGCTGCTGCAACTGCGCCTCGACGCGACCTGGGACAACGGCGCCTACCTGTCGCTGCCGGGGCTCTGGTTGTGCTTGTCCTTAGAGTCACTAAGTACACCCGCTGCCGGATACACCCACTATGCGTTCACCGTTGCTGCCGAGGACTTTGCCTCAGCGGTGGCCCGCCTGCGAGCCGTCGGTGTAGCCGAATGGCGCGACAACCGCAGTGAAGGCGCTTCGTTCTATTTCCTTGATCCCGACGGTCACAAGCTTGAGGTTCACGTTGGTGACTTGGCGTCACGCCTGCAAGCCTGTCGCGATAAGCCGTATGTAGGGATGAAGTTTTATCCTTAGCAGCAGAACAGGCAGAACGCTTCCAGCCCCGTGCGTTACCGGGCCTGTTTGGCAGCAAGGCCTGACGACCGTTCGTCGCACTGACAAGTTTTTTCTAAACCTTTATCGCCCTGAAAATTCAGATTCAGGGCGGGGCTCGTTTCCCCGCACCTGTTTATTACCTGGAGGAACCCATCATGAGCCGCATGGCTATCCGGTTACGCACCGCCAGTTTCGCGATGCTGCTGGGCCTCGGCGCCAGCAATGCTTTCGCCCAGTCGCCTGCCGATTTCATCGAGCAGGCTTCGGCCAAGGGCATGGCCGATATCGAGACCAGCCGCATGGCACACGCCAAGACTTCGTCCCAAGAGATCAAGGACTACACCATCGAAGTCATCAATGAACGCACCCTGGCCAATCAGCACCTGGCGGCCATCGCCAAGAAGCTCGATTTGCCGGTGGCCCCACGGGACAAGATCGTCGACAAGGCCGAATCGCTGATGCCCGAGCTCAAGGACGGCGATTCGTTTGACGCCGCCTACACCGCCCAGCAGATCAAGGCCAATGAAGACGCGATCGCCTTGTTCAAGCAGGAAGGCGCCGAGTCGGATATTCCGGAAATAAAGGCCCTGGTGGATGAGACCCTGCCCAAGTTGGAGGAGCGCCTGGAGAAAGCCCGGGCGCTGGCGTCGACTTACGGTAAAGGTCACCAAGGCGACGGTTGATTGCCTTGAGTCGTTCATAAAAAACGGCGGTTGGATAAGCTCCAACCGCCGTTTTTTTATGCCTGATTCAGGTCGGTCTTGGGCTGTTCGCGTTCAGTCGTTAGCGTGGTGACGGTGATGGTTTCGCTGTCGCCCATGGTCTTGTATTCCTTGCGCAATTTCTCAAGCTGCTTGCGATCAAGGCCATCGAGGCTCAGCACCGCGTTTTGCGCGTCCTTGGTGGCGCGCAGCAGTTCGTCGATCTTGATATGCAAAATGTCGTTGTCGCGGTTTTGCGTGTTCTGGATCAGGAACACCATCAGGAAAGTGATGATGGTGGTGGAGGTGTTGATGATCAGCTGCCACGTGTCGTTGTAGTGGAAATAAGGTCCGCTCAAACTCCACAGGAAGATCAACGCTACCGCCGCGTAGAACGTGCGGGCACTGCCGGCCCAACGGGACAGGGACTGTGAGATTGCGGAGAATTTCATGACCGTTTTCCTTAAAGGGTGGGTGATGAAAATACTGACCGCAGGCGTGCTCTGAAATTTCTTTTAACAAATGAGTTTTGAGCAGAATTGTATGTTTTTCCGTTGGCCCTTTAGGACGGGTCCTACGCTGCCTTGAAGCGCGGAGGGGAAGACTAGGCTTTTGTCCGGACTTGCCCCATGCATTCCACCGCAACCTGCGATTTGGTTACCCTTTATCACCATACCGAAGAGCATTTCTTAACGGCGCTCTGCCCGCTGCTTCACCGCTACAGTGCCTGCGTAAATGCGTATTTTGCCGACGAGCATTCCGTCCCCTGGAACCTGCTGATTGTCCTGGTGGGCAGTTCGGCACTGGAGCACTCAATGGACGCTCCGCTGGAGCTGATTCGCCGTACCCCACTGCCGACACGTGTCTTGATTCATGACGACAAGGTGGAGGGCCTGGGCGAAGTGCTGACAGGGATGGGCTTTGTTGCAACAGAGCGGACGACAGCCATGTTCCTGGAACTATCGACGTTTATCCCGGTGTCGGGAGACAGTCATCCGAACGTCCAGCTGACTCGGCACTTGAGCGAATGGGCCGGCCCGATTGGCCGGGCGTTCGGGATGTCGCAGGGCAGTGTCGGGCACTATCAGGCACGGCATCAGAGAGCCCTGGACAGCGATCAAGCCCTTTACCACTTCACACTGTCAGTCAGCGCCGGTGTGGTGTGTTCGTTGACGTTATCGATGTGCGATGGCGTGGCCCGGCTTAATGACATCGCGACTGAGATCGCCTGGCGGGGTAAAGGCTATGCCACCCAACTGATTCACGCGGCACTGGCTCATGCCCAGGCCCTGGGCGCCCGGCGCTGCTTTCTTGAGGCAACGTCACAGGGTTTCTCGCTTTATCGCAAGCAGGGTTTCAACCCGTTGTTCGAATATCAGGTGTTCATGCGTGAGGCCGTGGTTCAAGCGGAACCGGATGGCGTTTGTGCCTGAACGCCATCCTCAAGCTCCAAGAGGTATTGCTTGGCTTCAAGCCCGCCGGCGAAACCGGTCAAGCCGCCTGAAGCACCGATCACCCGATGGCACGGTGCGACAATCGAAATCGGATTGCGCCCATTGGCTGCGCCCACCGCACGCACTGCCTTGGGGTTACCGATCTGTGCGGCGATCTGGCTGTAGCTGCGGGTCTGTCCGAACGGGATGGTCAACAGCGCCTGCCAGACTTTCTTCTGGAAGTCGGTGCCGGCAAAGTCCAGTTCCAGCTCGAAACGGTTGCGGGTACCGGCGAAGTATTCTTTCAACTGCCGCTCGGTTTCCCGCAACACCGGGCTGTTGTTGGCCTCTTGCAGGACCCCCAGCCGAACACGGTTGGGGCGCTCTTTTTCCCAGAGGATGGCGGTGAGTTTTCCGTTACGGGCGACGAGAGTCAGTTGGCCGACGGGGGAGGGCATGTATTGGTATTCATAGGACATGGTCGGGCTCCTTGAGGGTGTACGGCTCTACTGTAGGCGGGCCGGTCCAGAGTGGAACTACGTTTCTTGCGGTCGAATTCACTGCCGTAAGTAGTCGTTCAGTAGAGGTATCCATCGCGTACTCAAGTGCTGTTATCGGTCCTGTTGCAATACCTTGAGCGCAGCAGACGCAAGAAAGCCCGAACGGCTTTTTTCTTCCGGATGATGCAGGACGTATTCGTCAATGCGGTTCAGCAGATAGCCGGGCAACGTGATGTTGAGTTTCTGTGCCTTGCCCAGGTACTTGGTGACATCAATATCCACCACCGCCCAAGTGCAGCCGGCATATTGCGGGTTAGCGGCATGGAGGGTGACTTTCTGTGCTGTAGGAATGGGCGCACCGTCTTCTGCGAGGATCTCGAAGTGGCCTTCGATCGCTTCGCGGGCCATGGCCATGGCGTCGTCCAGATCATCTCCAGCTGAGAAGCAACCGGGAATGTCCGGGACTTCCACACCCCAGGCATGGTCCTCGTCACCGGTTGAAATTGCGATTGGGTACAGCATGTTTGTCGTCCTCCACGAACGTGTTAGCTGAGCAGCGCTTGTTTCAAAATGCTCTTTGCGGTCTTGTCCAGCAGGTCCTTTTTAGGATGGGGAATCGTCACCAGCCCCGGCTTTGTCGGGTGCTTGAAATGGTGATGGCTGCCTCTGATTCGCACCAGATACCAGCCATCCGCAACGATGTGACCTATCAAATATCGGCTGTCCACATCACCTCCTTGTGGTGTGTGTTGGTGGTGACTATAACCACTGAAGATAAATTATCAACACTCTACCTACCAGCGGTCGACGACCGATGTTGCTGTAGGTGGCGTATGCAGTGTATGAGCGTGTGGGGACTGCGCCCGGCGGAGGTATTGCGAGGTTTTTCGGCAGAGCAATCAGGCTTGCTGACGAGCCTGTAGCAACTCATCAATCACGCTCAAAAATGCCCTAACCATCAAGCTGCTTACATCGTTGCGCGTCAGAACAAGTAAACGAGCATAGGCATCCTCGTCCACCAACGGCCGATACGTCACGCCCTTATTCATCAAACTCTGAGTGCATTCCGGCACCAGTGCCACACCTTGGCCCGCCGCCACCAGCGCAATGATCGAGGTGATTTGCCGCCCCGAAGGCCCGGCTCGCAGTGGCAAACCCTTATGCCGATAAAGCTGCTCGATGGACTGGTTGAGGCCCGAGCCGTATTCGGCTGGAAACAGAATCAGTGGATACACGCTCAGCTGCGCCAGGCTGACCTCGGCCTGGCTCGCCAACGGGCTGTCGCTGGACACCGCAGCGACCAGCCGCTCCTCCCCCAACGACAATGCTTGCACCTCAGTTTGACCTTCCCGGGGCAGTAACCGGCTGAGGCCAATATCCAGGCGCCCATCAGCCACCTGTGCGCCCAGGCTCCCGGAGGCGCATTCCACCAGTGTCAATTGCACATCGGGAAAGCGTTGGGCGAAGGCCTGAATCGCCTGGCTGAACAAATCCGACAGGGCTATGGAACTGACATAACCCAGCGCCAGTTGCCCGGCGGCACCTGCAGCCAGTTTGCCGGCAATGACCTCGGCGAGGTCGACCTGCTCCAGCACCGCCCGTGCGTAGGGCAGAAACGAGTGCCCTTGGGCGGTGAGCGAAACCGTGCGACTGGTGCGGTCGAACAGGCGAAACCCCAGTTCAGCCTCCAGCGCGGAAATCTGCCGGGTCAACGGTGGCTGGGCCAGGTGCAGGCGCAGGGCGGCGCGGCCGAAGTGCAATTCTTCGGCGACGGTCAGAAAGTAACGCAGCTTGCGTAGGTCGAGCATCCTGGCCCCGGGGTATTGATCGGTCCGAAATCGGTATTGGTCTCGGGTGTGCGGGTCATTCTATAAAGGCCTCTGATAATAAAACGAGAGGTTTCATGAAACCGCGCCTGCATTGTGCCCGTCTTGCCCTGTTCCTGTGTGGCTGCGCGGCGTTTCTCAACCTCTACGCCACCCAGAGCATTTTGCAGACGCTTGCCGCCAACTTTGAAGTGAGCGCCAAGGCCGCCGGTTGGAGCATTACCGTCACTACGTTGGCGGTGGCGCTGACGGCGCCGTTTGTCAGCCGCCTGACCGGGCGGTTTGAGCAACGCACCGTGATCTCGGTGGCCGCGCTGTTGCTGGCGCTGCCGGCGCTGATGACCGCCTATGCCAGCAGCTTTGCCGAGTTGCTGGTGTGGCGCTTTATCGAAGGGATGCTGATTCCGGTAGTGTTTGCCACCAGCGTGGCCTACATCGGCGATCGCTGGCGCGGCGGCACCGTGACCGAAGTCACCAGCCTCTACGTGGCAGGCACCGTGCTCGGCGGTTTTGCCGGGCGCTTCGTCAGCGGGGTGATGACCGAGTATGTCGGCTGGCGTGAAGCCTTTGAACTGTTGGCGGTGTTGAGCCTGATGGTGGGCGGGTTTATCCAGTTTCTGCTGCCGGACAATCCTCCCCGTGTTGCCCAACCTGCAACTACCTGGAGCGATGTGCTCAGCACTCCGCTGTTGGCAGCCTACGCTGTAGGATTTTGCGTGCTGTTCTCCCAAGTGGCGACCTTTACCTACGCCGGACTTTACCTCAGCCAAGCCCCCTTCGACCTCGGCCCGGCGGCGCTGGGCACCCTCTACCTGGTGTTCCTGCTGGCACTGGTGGTGATCCCCATCGCCGGGCGCCTGAGCAAATCCCGCCCGCAATCCGAGCTGCTGACCGCCGCTGCGGCACTCGGCGTCTGCGGCTCGGCGCTGACCTTATTGCCGTCCCTGTGGTGCATCGTACTGGGCCTGGCCCTCAGCTCCACCGGCGTATTCCTCGCCCAGGCCGCCGCCAGCGCCTTCACTACCGCCACCGCCCGCCACAACAAGGCCGGCGCCGTGGGCCTCTACCTGACCTGCTATTACCTGGGCGGCAGCTTCGGCGCCATCGCCCCCGCGCTGATCTGGGGACGCTGGGGCTGGACGGGATGCGTAGCGCTGATCATCGGTTTCCAGCTGTTGTCACTGCTGATTGCCCTGACGGGCTGGAAGCCCCTCCAACCTGAACTGAGCAAGACCTCATGAACGACGCCGTTGCCTTGCCCGTGCCCGAGACTTCCGCCCGTCGCCGCTCGTTGATCGCAGGGTGCAGCGCCCACGCCATTCATGATGGCCTGACCGATGTGATCTACGTGCTGCTGCCGATCTGGCAAGCGCAGTTCGGCATGACCTACGCCCAGATCGGCCTGCTGCGTGGGGCGTACTCCGGGATGATGGCAGTGTTCCAACTAATGGCCAGCCGCGCTGCCAAACGTTGGGGGCGCACGCCGATGCTGGTGGGTGGCACGGCGCTTGCCGGTTTTGCCTATCTGTTGGTGGGGCAGGCGACCGGGTTGGGCATGTTGTTGCTGGCGCTGCTATTGGGTGGGCTAGGGGCGAGTACTCAACACCCGCTGGCTTCCTCGATGATCACCGACAGCTATGAGAGAGGAGGCGGGGTCAAGGAGGCGCTGTCTCAATACAACTTCTCCGGGGACATCGGCAAAACCCTGGTTCCGGGGTTGGTGGGGTTGCTGCTGACGGTCATCAACTGGCGCGCCAGCGTTACGTTTTTGGGCCTGCTGGGGCTGGCGGCAGCGGGGTTGCTGTGGTGGCTGATACCCACGCAGGCAGCTTCATCCACTTCCGGAAAAGCCGCCAAGACCTTGATCGGAAGTGGCTCGGTCAGCGGCCTGCGTGCGCTGATCGTTACGGGCACACTCGACAGTGCCGTGCGCATGGGCTTTCTCACGTTTTTGCCCTTTCTTCTGCAAGCTAAAGGCGCTGGTACTGCGGGCATTGGCCTGGCGCTGACCATGCTGTTTATCGGCGGCGCCTTCGGCAAATTGCTTTGCGGCTACCTCGGCGCACGTATCGGCATGATGAAAACCGTATGGCTGACGGAGACCAGCACAGCGCTGTTGATCGTCGCGGCGGTGTACCTGCCGTTGAGCGGGTTGATGGTGATGTTGCCGGTGTTGGGGCTGGCGCTGAATGGCACGTCGTCGGTGCTTTACGGCGCGGTCCCGGACCTGGCCCGCGCGGGGAAACGAGAACAGGCATTTGCGGTGTTCTACACCGGCACCATCGGCGGCGGCGCACTGGCGCCGGTACTGTTTGGTGGCTTGGGGGACTCGATGGGCGTGCCGGTGGCGGTGATGGTGCTGGCGGGGATGTTGTTGCTGACGTTGCCGTTGGCGTGGGTGGTGCAGCGGGGAGTGGTGCTCGAGAAATAGCCGTCTGTTCTGATGGTGAATTCAGTCCCTTGTGGGAGCTGTCGAGCCTTGGCGAGGCTGCGATGGGATCGCTGCGGTGTACCTGGCAGACCGCGCCGCCTGCATCGCGGGCAAGCCCGGCTCCCACAGGGAGTGCATTCCAAATTTGGGAGCGACACCGCTCTAATGTGGGAGTTGTCGAGCTTTGGCGAGGCTGCGATGGCCTTGCCTGAGTGCCACTAAAAATCACTGCCCATCCAGAGGAATTAGTGCTTGCCGCAGAAGGGTGTTGATCACCGTTTGATTTCCGGTCCCAGAGCTTTCAGCGCGTTTGCGGATAGCTTCAATCACTGCTTCATCCAGCATGATCGTTATCTGCTCCTTGCCCACTTTGCTGGCGATGGCACCACGTTTGCCGGTGCTGAAATCGTATGCGTCTTTCATGGTTCAAACTTGGAAATATGGAAGGTTTCTGCTTTTTTGCGAGTCTCGGTCACGTAGCTGACCGCTCTGAGAAATTCCCCATTGTCGCCGTCAGCCAAAACCTGAGAAACGTACTCGTTGATGGCTTCGTCAGTGTCCAGCAGTGTCGTCATATCAAATGCCGTAAGTGTTTGGTTCATGATCAATTCTTCGTGGCTGGTTTCTCACCCGTTGGTGCGATGAGGTTCCGGAGAATGATCTGAGTGAGGTGGCTAGTTCAAATGCTAGCGGCTGCTTTCTTGTTGCCAGAGATTGCCGGCTTATTTGGGCGAGCAAGCAGTGATGAATCTTGCGGCTTTGCCTACACAACCATCAGAATCGTCCCGGTTGTACGCCTTGGGCGACCTCTTTAAGGTTCGTCAGCCGCTGCCCATCAGCGGTCGGGTTTAGTAGCCCTGTGAAGTTTTGGCGTACGGCTGTTCTGTCGGTCAGGCATTTTATTGCCTGTGCCTAATGGTAGCTGTGCGCAGGGCGTCTTCGGGCGCGCCGGTTCTGAAACTTCCCGGTCTACTAACCTGCGTACAGCTGCCACCCTAATTTCCGTAAGACTGGGTGGTGGTCCTTCTTGAGGATCAACAGATGTGTACTGAGTCGTATAATTCACCCGTAAGAATATTCAGCGTACGTCCCGAAATCGGTACCGATGCATTGCTCGCCAACGCCTACGAAACCATTGCTGGCGCTGGCGCAATGACCAACGAATTTGCCGATAACCTGCCAGACGAGCATCGCTGTCTGGCCTTGGCGATTCAGCAAATGATTGAGTTGGGGCTTTTGCTGGTAGAAGCCGTGCAGGACCGCGTGGATTGCGTTTCTTGAATTTGTAACAGGCTTTCCCTTCCAGGCCGCACATACCAAGGGAAGGGCAGCCGATTTTGATGTGTTGGGAGTCCGCACCGATGACCTGGAACAGCGAAACCAAAATAGCCCCGTTCATCCGAGAGGCAACGCTTGAAGACGTGAGTGCAATGGTTGAACTCGACGCTTTCGCGAAATCGAATGTCAGCCGTGGCGAGCTTATTCGCGAGGCCGTTGAGAGGCGTCAATGCCTGGTTGCAGTAGAGTCAGGCAGCGTCGTCGGTTATCTCGTACTTACCCACGATTTCTTCGGGAATGGCTTTGTTTCACTGGTGGTTATCTCTCCTGCACATCAGCGCAAAGGTATCGCGCTTCTGCTGCTTGTTGCCACCGAATCCGCGTGTAAAACGGACAAGCTCTTCACCTCAACGAACCGCTCAAACGTCGCTTCACAGCAACTCATGTCCAAGGCTGGATTCTTGCGCAGTGGCGTTATTGAGAATCTGGATGAGGATGATCCGGAGCTTGTCTATTTCAAGGTTATTCGGTGATCGGCAGCCCTCTCAAATTTCGAGCATAAAAAAACCGGCCACCAAGGACCGGTTTTTTTTTACACATCCCCCGTCAAAACCATCCTGACGCTGGACCAAAATCTGAGTGGAGCGGGTAGAGGGAATCGAACCCTCATCTAAAGCTTGGGAAGCTTTCGTTCTACCACTAAACTATACCCGCTCAGAGCGGCTGACTTTGTACCAGATGTGCTCGCGGATTTGAAGTTTTTCTTCGAAAATTCTGTGTTTTACGTGCCGACGGTCGGTCGTGGGCAGGCGGATCCCCTGGAAAATCCAGCCCACCCACAACCCCACCGCTCATACGGCAAACGCATGCTGTGGCTGTGGCGCGTGATACCGCAACCGGCTCGGTTGCTGCTCCGGCCTCAGAAAACCCATCAACGCCTCTCGGCTATCCCGGCACGCGGCCTTGTGCTCCATATCCAGAAAGTGCCCGGTCGCTTGAATCGTGCCGAAGCTGCTTTTCGCAATATGTTGCCCAAACAGCTTGGCATCCTGGGCACTGGTGTACTCGTCCCATTCACCGTTCAAAAACAATACCGGTATATCAATCTGCTTCGCCGCCTTGAGGTAGCACAGCCGGTCGCTGTTGAGCACGTGGCTGATGTGAAAGTGCATCTGCCCATACTCATGCTCGGCCAGGCTGCTCACGTGTTTGTAGTTGAAGCGTTTGAACAGCGACGGCAGGTGTTTGCCGATGGTGCTGTTGACCAGGTTGCCCACGCGGTCGCGGTCGAGGCTGCCGAGGTAGTCGACGCCGCGCTCCAGGTAGTCGCGCATCGGTGCGTTGATCACCGGGGAAAACGAGCTGATCACGGCCTTTTCCACACGGCGCGGGCGGTGGGCGAGGGCGACGAGGGTCGCGGCGCCGCCCCAGGAAAAGGACAGCACGTGTTCGGCGGCGAAGTGGTCGATGAGTTCCAGAAGGATCTGGCCCTCGACTTCTTTCGTCAGCATATGCTCGTGGCGGTTGTGGATTTTTGAGCGGCCGGCGTAGGGCTGATCGTACAAAACCACGTTGAACGTCGGATGCAGGCTTTTCACGGTCTGGGCGAAAGACGCAGTGGTGGCCATTGAGCCGTTGACCAGGATGATGGTCTTGGCAGCTGCGTCCGCGCGATAGAACTCCGTGTAAACCCGATACTGACCCTGTATATCCAGCACAGCGATTTCTGGCCTCATGTCGTAAGACTCCTGGCAAGCGGGTAATGCGCGCAGATCACTCTGCACGAGCTTTGTGACAGGTAGGCATACGCCTGGAAGTGAGGGCCCATGTCGATCCGGTGCTGGCTGGCCGACGGGTGTTGTTATGGCGGGCATTTTGCCGTGAGATGCCCGCAGATCAAGCGTGCGGACGGGCAAAGTGTTTCTTGTAGGTAGGGGTGACTCGCCAGTCAGTTTGCGGCTGGCTCGGTTGATTCAAGCATCAGGGATGCCAGTTCGCCAGTCGATGGCGTGGTTTTTTGCCATCATCGGCTGAACGGTCATCAGACCTGTTGGATTTCAGCGTCCGTAAGCGCCCGGTACTGGCCTGGGGCAAGGGCTGAGTCCAATTCCAAAGGCCCCATGCGCTCGCGGTGCAGGCGGGTCACTTTGTTGTCGAAGTGCCCGAACATGCGCTTCACCTGGTGATAACGCCCTTCAATGATGCTCAGGCGCGCCGTTCTGGGGCCCAGTACCTCAAGTTCTGCTGGTTGCGTGGTGAGGTCTTCAAACGCGAAGTACAGGCCGGCGGCAAAGGTGGCTGCGTATTCCGGGCCAATGTTTTGCTCGGTCTCGACGTAGTAGACCTTCGGCAATTTGGTTTGCGGCTGGGTCAGGCGGCGCGACCACTGGCCGTCGTTGGTGATCAGCAGCAGGCCGGTGGTGTTGAAATCCAGGCGGCCGGCGATGTGCAGCTCGTGCTTGTCCGGTTCGTCCAGCAGGTCAAGCACGGTGGGGTGTTGCGGGTCGGCGGTGGCGCTCACGCAACCCTGGGGTTTGTGCAGCATGAAGTAGCGCGCGGGTTTGCCCGCTTGCAGCACTTCGCCATCCAGCAGCACACGGCTGAACTCGCTCACCGGGTGATGCGGGTCGCTGACTGTCTGGCCGTCGACGGTGATCCGCCGCTCCACCAGCAACAGGCGTACTTGCTTGCGGTTGAAACGGGGCAGGTTGCTGAGGAAACGGTCGACACGCATTACGTGGGCTCGGCGCCGCGCAGTTGCTCGTCCACCTGGGCACAGCGCGGGCACAGGCAGGCTTTATTGCGCAGTTCCGGCGGCAAGGCTTCAAGCACCGCAGGGTCGATGCTGACGCTGTAGCACCAGCAGGCTTGGTCGGCAGTGCGTGGGTCGGCCAGGGCGCAATCGTTGCGGGCGCCGCAGGCGGGGCAGAGGGTTGGCGTGGTCATCGGTCGGTTCAGGCTGTATCGGACAAGGTCCCGGTGAAACCCGGTGTGCCTTGCACGATACAGCCCCGAGGCGTTATTGCAAATCACGCTCCAGCACGACCACCCGTTGCCCGGCGCCAATGCCGCTGCCCGGTTGCACAGGGATTTCCCTGACAGTGCCGGCAAACGGTGCGAGCACCGGGATTTCCATTTTCATCGACTCCAGGATCACCAGCACATCACCCGCCGCCACGTGTTCGCCAGCGCTCACCTGTACTTGCCAGAGATTGCCGGCGATGTGGCTGTCGATGCTGTATTCGTTGGCCTGCAACGGCGTGTCTTCGCCCAAGGGTGCTGCGAGTTCTTCGCTGTCGAAATGCGCCTGGCCGCTGGCGATCCAGCGTTCGCGTTCGGCGTTGAACGCGCGCTGCTGTTGCCCGCGAAACTCGCCAATGCTCTCGGCTTCCTGCGCGAGAAAGGCCTGGTAATCCGTCAGGTTCAACTGGCTGTGTTCGATGCTCAGTTCAAACCGCCCAAGGGGGAAATCCCGGCGGATCTGCACCAACTCATCCGCACTCACTGGGTAAAAGCGGATCTGGTCGAAGAAGCGCAGCAACCACGGTTTGCCATCGAACGCCGCGACTTCGCGGTAGCGGTTCCACATCTGCAAGGTGCGCCCGACGAACTGATAGCCGCCGGGGCCTTCCATGCCGTACACGCACAGGTAGGCGCCGCCGATGCCCACGGAGTTTTCGGCGGTCCAGGTGCGTGCCGGGTTGTACTTGGTGGTGACCAGGCGGTGGCGCGGGTCCAGCGGCGTGGCCACGGGCGCGCCGAGGTAGACGTCGCCCAGGCCCATCACCAGGTAGCTCGCGTCAAACACGGTGTGGCGCACTTCGTCGAGGTTGGCCAGGTCGTTGATGCGGCGGATGAACTCCAGGTTGCTTGGGCACCACGGGGCGTCCTTGCGCACGGTGGTCATGTATTTTTCGATGGCCAATTGGCAGGCGGGGTCGTCCCAGGAGAGTGGCAGGTGGACGATGCGCGACGGCACTTGCAGGTTTTGGCTGGCACAGACGGCGTGCCATTCGGTGGTGATCAACGCCAGGAGGTCGGCGAGGGGCAGTTGTTCGGGCTGGTAGTGGATTTGCAGGGAACGGATGCCGGGTGTCAGGTCGATGACGCCGTGCAGGGCTCGGGTTTCGAAGGCTTGCATCAGGGCGTGGGCGCGAAAGCGCAGGACCAGGTCGAGCTCCGGGGCGCCGATTTCCAGGAGCAGGTGGGTGTCGCCGGCGAGGCGGGCGACCAGGCGGGTGTCGGCTTGGCCGATGTCCAGAACAACAGGCGACTCAATCAAATGTGGGAGCGGGCTTGCTCGCGAAAGCATCGCCTCGGTTTGCCTGTCGGACCGAGTTGCCTGCATCGCGAGCAAGCCCGGCTCCCACACTTGATCCCATTTCAGGGCCAGGTTTCGGGCAGTCCTGATGTCGACCGGAGTGAAGCGGATTTTGTCACCCGCCTTGAGCTGGCCCAACTGCCACAAGTCCGCCTCGATCACCGTCACCGGGCACACAAACCCACCCAGGCTCGGGCCGTCGGGGCCGAGGATCACCGGCATATCCCCGGTAAAATCCACCGCGCCAATCGCATACGGATTGTCGTGAATGTTGGACGGATGCAGTCCCGCTTCACCCCCATCCGTACGCGCCCACAATGGCTTTGGCCCGATCAACCTCACGCCGGTGCGGCTGGAGTTGAAATGCACTTCCCACTGAGTGGCGAAGAACGTCTCGATGTACTCAGGCTTGAAGTATTCCGGCGCGCCGTGAGGGCCGTAGATCACCCGCAGTGTTCGCACCTCGGCAAGCGGTTCAGGCGCTAACGTGTTGCCGCAACTGACATCTTCCAACGGCAACAAATGCAACACGTCACCCGCCCGTAACGCCCGCCCGCCATGCCCGCCAAACTGTCCAAGGGTGAAGGTACTTTTGCTGCCCAGATAATCCGGAACCTGCAGCCCGCCGCGCAGGCAAAGGTAGCTGCGCGCGCCGGCGCCGGCGATGGTGCCCAGGCTCAAGGTCGCACCCGCCGGCACCAGCAGCGCAGTGTTCATCGGCACCGCTTCATCATTCAACCGCAGCGCAATGTCCGCCCCGGTCACCGCCACCACTGCCGCGCAATTGAAGCGCAGCATTGGCCCGCTCATGGTGATTTCCAGCGCGGCAGTACCTTCGGCATTGCCCAGCAAGCGGTTACCCAGACGCAGTGCGCGACTGTCCATCGGCCCTGACGGCGGCACGCCCACGGCCCAGTAACCGAGGCGCCCCGGATAGTCCTGGACACTGGTTAGTGTCCCGGCGCTGAGTACCTCAAACGTGTCTGCGCGGTAGACCAAATCCTCAAGGCAGCGCGTCCACGGCCGGCCACTGGCGAACGGCGCGGCGAGCAGGATCTGGCGCAAGTAATCGCGATTGGTTTCCACGCCGTACAGCTGGCTGCTGGTCAGGGCTTGATGCAGATCCAGGCGCGCCTGTTCGCGGGTCGGCGCCCAGGTGATGAGCTTGGCGATCATCGGGTCGAAGTAGGGCGGGATCTCGCAACCGGCCTCCACCCAGGTGTCGACACGCAGGCCTTCAGCGACCGGAAAATCCACGCAGGTCAGAAGCCCCGGGCTCGGCTGAAAATCCCGTCCCGGATCTTCGGCGTACAGGCGCGCCTGAATCGCGTGGCCGTGAGGCTTCAATTCCAGATCCCGCAGCGGCGGCATTTCGCCGGCGGCCAGTTGCACCATCCAGCGCACCAAGTCCACGCCCCACACTTGCTCGGTGACGCCGTGTTCCACCTGCAATCGGGTGTTCACTTCCAGAAAATAGAAGCGGCCGTCGGCGCTATCAAAGATAAATTCCACGGTGCCGGCGCTGCGATAATTCACGGCCTTGGTCAGGGTGATTGCGGCGTGGCACAGCTCATCCGCCATCCCGTCGGGCAAGTTCGGCGCAGGGGTTTCCTCGAGCACTTTCTGGTTGCGCCGCTGCACCGAACAATCGCGCACACCGAGAGCAATCACCTCGCCACACCCATCACCAAACACCTGTACTTCCAAGTGCCGGGCGTGCTGGATGTATTTTTCGATAAATACACCGGCGTCGCTGAAGTTGTTCTGGCCCAGGCGTTTGACCGCTTCGAAACAGTCGCGCAATTCATCGGCGTTGTTGCATACGCGCATGCCGATCCCGCCACCGCCCGCCGTGCTTTTAAGCATGATCGGATAGCCCACGGTTTCCCCGGCCAGTAACGCAGCGTCGAGGCTATTGAGCAGTTCGGTGCCTTCCAGCAGCGGGATGTTGTGCTGCCTGGCCAACGCGCGCGCGGTGTGCTTGAGGCCGAACACTCGCAGCTGCTCTGGCGTCGGGCCGACGAAGGCGATGCCCGCTGTTTCGCAGGCTTCGGCGAAGGCGGCGTTTTCCGAAAGAAAGCCATAACCGGGATGGATCGCGGTGGCGCCACAAGCCTTGGCCGTGGCGAGGATTTTCTCGACCGACAAATAGGTGCCGGCCGCCGCGCCTTCGCCCAGGCTGTAGGCCTCGTCGGCTTGCTGGATGTGCAGGCTGGCGGCATCGGCTTCGGAATACACCGCCACGCCCTTGACCGAAAGCTCACGCAAGGTGCGCAGGATGCGGCAGGCGATGGCGCCACGGTTGGCGATCAACAGTTTTTCGAACATGGCAAAACCCCGCAGGCCGATGCATGTCCGGCCTTGTCCTGGGATGCGGGCCGTCCCGCAAATGTGGATGGCGCTACGGTCGTCCGGAGCGCATGCAGTCAGTGTGGGAGGTCGAGTGTGGGAGCGGGCTTGCTCGCGAATGCGGTGGTTCAGTCAATACATCAGTCGCCTGATACGCCGCTTTCGCGAGCAAGCCCGCTCCCACACAAGCCCGCTCCCACATTTGATCCTTAGCGCTTTTTGAGGCACTGCCCGGCTCGCGCCTGGCACAGGGCGAACAACCACTGACGCAACCGCTTCATTTTCAGTTCCATACCAGTAACTCCGCCGGGGTGGGGTTGTAGCCGTTGCACGGGTTGTTCAGTTGCGGGCAGTTGGAGATCAGTACGATCACGTCCATCTCGGCCCGCAGGTCGACGTATTTGCCGGGGGCGGAAATACCGTCTTCAAACGTCAGCCCGCCATCGGCGGTCACCGGCACATTCATGAAGAAATTGATGTTCGGCCCAATGTCGCTTTTACCCAGCCGACCATCGTGGGCGCAGGCCCTCAGGTAGTTGTCGCGGCAGCTGTGCATGTAGCGTTTTTCCAGGGCGTAGCGCACGGTGTTGCTCTCTTGGGCGCAGGCGCCGCCGAGGGTGTCGTGGCGCCCGCAGGTGTCGTCGACGATGGTCAGCATCGGCTGGCCGAGGTTGGAATACAGCACGCTGCCGGTGCTCAGGTACACGCTGTTTTGCCGGCGCAAGGTGCGCTGCACGTCGTAGCGTTCCTTGGGGTTTTTCAGGCTGTAGAACAACGTGTCGACCGCCTGGTTGCCTTCAAGGTCAAGGATGCGCAGGGTCTGGCCGGCCTTGACTTCCATCAGCCAGGGTTCGCCGGCAGGGATGGTCGCGCGGTACACGGCCGCGTCCGGTTGGTTGGCGAGTGCGATAGACATGGCAGGTCCTCAGGCGAACAGACGGTCAGTATTGATAAAGCCGCGCTCGTTTTCCGGGCGCGAGGTGCGGCAGTGTTCGGCGACGCTGGGGTCGGCGTTCATCCAGCTGAGTTTCAGCGGCTGCGGCGCGTATTCGGGATTGGGGTCCATGGGGTGTTGCAGGGCGGTGAGCACCACCAGCGTGTCCATCGGTGCGTAGAGTTCGATGTAGTCGCCGGCCTTGGAATGGCCTTCGGCGAAGTGCAGCGTGCCGACATCATCCACGGTGATTTTGCTGAACAGGTTGAGGGTCATCAGCAGGTCGGACAGCCCCAGGCCCCACTTGCCTAACTCCACCAGCAGGTTGTCGGTGCCGTTGCGGTAGAAGCCGTTGCGCAGCTCTTGATAGCGGCCCTGGCCATATTTTTCCGCGACTTCGGAGGCGCATAACACGCCACCGATGCTGTCACTCCAGCCGCAGGTGTCGGCGGTGATTGCGGCCAGTACGCGGCCCATGTCCGAGTACAGGCAATGGCCGCTGGTGAGCTTGGCGGTGTGTTGGCATTTGAGGCTGTCGGGCAGGTTCAGGCGCTCGGTTTTTTCATTGGCGTTGAGCAGGGTCAGGCTGACGTTGGCCCCGCCGCGAATGTCGGTGAGGCGCAGCAGCTGGCCGCGCTTGAGCACAAAGGAGCGGTGGCCGCCGCCGGGGAGCATTTCCTCGGCGAAGGGTGGGAACAATTGAGTCGAGTCGGTCATTTGGAAGTGGCTCCAAGTTCGGCGGCGATCGCCTTGCGGCGCTCGCTGTTCAAAGGGATGTCGTAGGTGATGCGGGCGCCGTAAGCGCCGGGGGCGTGCGGGTCGAGGCGCACCTTGTCGAACACCAGCAAGCGGGTGCCGAGGCTGAAGCCTTCGCTCAGGTCGTGGGTGACCATGAACACCGTCAGCCTGGTTTCGCGCCACAGCTCCAGCAACAGCAAGTGCATGTCTTTGCGAATGCCCGGGTCGAGGGCGCCGAAGGGTTCGTCCAGCAGCAGCACGCGGGGCTTCATGATCAGCGCCTGGGCGATGGCCAGCCGCTGTTGCATGCCGCCGGAAAGCTGTGCCGGGTACTTGTCCAGGGCATGGCCCAAACCGACTTTGTGCAGCAGGGCCGCCGCCTGTTCCCGAGCGTGTTTTTTCGCAGTGCCAAACAGGCGCCCGAGCAACGGCGAGCGCGGCAGTTCAAGGCCCAGCGCAACGTTGTTCAGCACCGTCAGATGCGGGAACACCGAGTAGCGCTGGAACACCACGCCACGGCTGGCGTCGGGTTCGGCGGCCAGAGGTTTACCGTCCAGCAGGATCTCGCCATGGCTGGCGGTTTCCTGCCCCAGCAACAGGCGCAGGAAGGTCGATTTGCCGCAACCCGAGGTGCCGACCAACGTGCAGAATTCGCCTTCGGCCACGTGCAGGTTCAGGCGCTCCAACACCACCTGGTCGCCATAGCGCTGCCACACATTGTTGACGCTGATAAAACTCATGCCCGCGCTCCTTCGTACCAGGGGAACGCACGCCGGGTCAGGGCCTTGAGGCCCCAGTCCATCAGCCAGGCGAGCAGGGTGATCCACACCACGTAGGGCAGGATCACGTCCATCGCCAGGTAGCGGCGCACCAGGAAGATCCGGTAGCCCAAACCGTCGGTGGAGGCGATGGCTTCGGCCGCGATCAGGAACAGCCACGCCGAGCCCAGCATCAAGCGCAGGGAGATCAGCAAGCGCGGCAGCAACTGCGGCAGCACCACCCGCAGCATCAGGGTCCAGGTCGAGGCGCCGAGGGTCTGCGCTTTCACCAGTAACTCGACGGGAATTTCCCGCGCCCGCTGTTCCAGGTCCCGCGCCAGGGCCGGGGTGATGCCGATCACGATCAGCATCACTTTCGACAATTCCCCCAGCCCGAACACGATGAACAGGATCGGCAGGATCGCCAGCGGCGGCACCATCGACAGCACCGTCAGTAACGGCGACAACGGTGCGCCAAACAACGGCAAGGTCCCGGCAGCGATGCCCAGGCACAGGCCGGCGAGGGCGCTGATACCGAGGCCGATCGCCAGGCGACGCAGGCTTGAGGCGCTGTCTTGCCACAGCACATATTCACCGGTGCGCGCGTCGGCACTGAAGGCCAGGCGTTTCACCGCGTCGCCCATTTGTGCGGCGCTGGGCAGCAGCTTGTCGTTGGGGTTGTCTGCCAGGCGCTCGGCCGAGCCCACGAAGTAGGCGAACAGCAACAAAGCGAAGGGCAGCAGCACCAACAGCAGGCGACTGGAGCGTTCCGGGTGACGGTTGATCAGGCGCATGGCCGGGTCCTCTTACAGCGTGCCGTCGGCGGCCATCTGTACGTAGCTGGGGTCGAAATGCAGCTTGAGGTTGGCGGTGTCGCCGCAGGTCACGCCGTTGGCGAAGCTCATGCCCACGGCGTTGGTGTCTTTGGCACCTTCACCGAGCAGGCCGTGTTTAAACGAGAACTCGGCGACCTTGCCCATGGTGGCGGGCAACTGCGCACTGGTAGCGAAGGCCAGGGCTTCCTTGGGCGTAGCGAACAGCTTGGTGGTGTCCAGTTGCGACTGGAAGCCCTTGAGGTCGGTGCCGGAAGCCTTGGCCATGTGTTCCAGGGCGTCGGTGCTGGCGGCATTTTTTGCGTTCATCAGCGCGACCACTTCAAACCAGGCGCCGGTGAGTGCTTTGCCCAGCTTGGGGTTGTCTTTGAGGGTTTGGGTGTTGACCACCATCATGTCCATGATTTCGCCGGGCACTTTGCTGGAGTCGAACACTTCAGTGACGCCGGGCTTGGCTTTTATCTCCGAGAGCATCGGGTTCCAGGTGGTGACGGCCTTGACCTGGTCGGTGTTGAAGGCGGCGGCGATGTCGGCGTCGGATGTGTTGACCACTTTCAGGTCTTTTTCGGTGAGGCCGGCTGACTCCAGGGCGCGGGCCAGCAGGTAGTGGGACACGGAGAGTTCCACCAGGTTGACGTTCATGCCCTTGAGGTCGGCAACGGTCTTGCCTTCGCCCTTGATGACCACGCCATCGTTGCCGTTGGAGAAGTCGCTGACCACCAGCGCGGTGCTGTCCACGCCACCGGCGGCGGGGATGGTCAGGGCGTCCATGTTGGTCATGGTGCAGCCGTCGAACTGGCCGGCGGTGTACTGGTTGATGGACTCGACGTAGTCGTTGAGCTGCACCATGTCGATCTTGATGCCGTACTTCTTGGCCCACTTGTCGAGGATGCCTTGGCTGCCGGCGTACTCCCACGGCATCCAGCCGGCATAAATCGTCCAGCACACGCTGAAATGGTCTTTGGGGGCGGCTTGGGCGGAAAAGCTCACCACGGCGGCGAAGGCGGCGGCGAGCAGGGCGGGTAAACGTATCGAGGGCATGGATGCTTCTCCAGTTGATCAAGGGCGAGCAGGAGCAACGCGGCACCGTAAACGGTGGCTTGTCTCCCGGGCTTTTATCCCGCCGTGTAACCTCAACTGGAGGTCGCCAACTCTCGGACCAGCCACTCGCCTTAGCGAGCCGGAACCCTAGTCAGCCATTGCAAATTGTGGTGCCGCGAACCTGTGATGACTCTTGCACGGGAGAGGTAAAGCGAGAGTCGTGCCAAGTGGCATGGGCGTAGTAGCGGCGCGGGTTGGCGAGAGGAGGAGGGCGCAGGGCGCGCTGAAGGTGCGTTGTGCTGGTGCAAGGTTGCACTGCAATGAGGCGGTGAGCAGATGTATCAATCTATGTCTGAATCGCACCAGATTCCGATTTTGATGTCAGATATTTCGTCAGGCAGTGAAAGCTGTTTGCCGCCCCCCAGCGTCGCTGGGTGTGCTCTTCCGCGGTCCAGGAGGCCGCCATGTATCGTCGACTGCTTCTTATCGCTTTGTTCGGCTTGACCCTTTCTGCGTGCGCGCCTTATTACGGTGGCGGCCAGGCGTACTACGGTTCCGAGGTCTACACGGCGCCTGCGCCGTCGTATTACTACGGCGGCGGACCCTACTACCATTACCGTCAGGGTTACTACCCGCCACCGCAACGCTATTACCCGTCGCCGCGTTATTACCAGCCGGCGCCTCGCTATTACCCCGCGGGGCCGCGAGCCGGTTACCGGCCTTACCCAAACCAGGGTTGGGGCAACGGCCACTGGGGTAATGGTGGCGGACGTGGCCAGGGTGGCGGTCACGGTGGAGGCCGTGGCGGGCATCGCTGATCGTATTAATTGGAAAAACGGCGCTCAGGCGCCGTTTTTGCTGACCGCTGGTCGGTACTGTCATATTTGACAGCTATTCTATGGGCTGAGACTGTAGTTAATTGGGAGCGGACGCTATCTGGCGTGTCGTTTCCTGCATCGACTGACGGAGCCCATACCATGCGAGTCGGCCCGCTTTACTTGTTCTGTTTTGTTCTTTCAGGCTTCAGCACGTTGGCGGCGGCGCAAGGCTGTCCTTACCCGAGTGCCGTACGGTACGTTGATGGCCATTTTCAGGGAACTGACAAAGAGTCTCCATGGATAAGCCAGGCAATGAACGGCCAGGACCTTTTGGAAACCTTTGTGGGCGCGATTTTTATTCCGAGGGAGTCGGATGAGCGCAAGCATGGCTACCTGGAAAAGTGCGTGTACAAAACGGTGAGGGGCAATACGGTCGCCTTGAGGTACGGCCCGGCCAAGGGCGGGGGGACGATGTCACTGGCAGAAACCACGCACTGGCATCCGGGCACCGATGTTTTCGGGCAACCCACCTTCCAGTGCGACGACCGTCAGCCCGATAACTGCGCCTTCACTTTCGAGGCAGCAAAGCGCTGACGGCGCTCACTCAATAGTCAGACAAGTCCGCCAGCGGATGCCGCCCTTCCCACACCTTGTGGAAGTGCGCCTGCACCACGGCCTCGGGGATCAAGTTGATGTCCGGCCAATGCCAGTGGGGCCGTTGGTCCTTGTCGATCAACCGCGCCCGCACGCCTTCGCTGAATTCCGGGTGACGGCAGCAGTTCAGGCTCAAGGTGTATTCCATCTGGAACACCTGAGCCAGGGACAGGTGCCGCGCACGATGGATCTGCTCCCACACCAGTTGCGCGGTCAGCGGGCAGCCTTCGCTCAGGGTCTTGCCAGCGCGGCTGAACAGCGGGTCGGCGTGGTCGCGCAACTGGCTCAAGGCACGCCACGCGCAGCGCACATCGCCGACGTCCAGCCACTCGTCGATCTGCGCCCGGCGCGGCAGCCATTGGGCGTCAGGCAACTGACCGGTGGCTTCCTGGGCCAGGGCCTTGAGCAGGCTATTGAGCTGCATGTCGGTCTGTTCCTGCCAGTTCAGTTGCAGCAGGCCTTCGAGCAGCTCGTCTTGTTGCTCATCCAGCAGAAAACGGTCAGCCAGGCCCAGGTCCAGGGCGTCGCGGCCATTCATGTGGGCGCCGGTCAGGCCGAGGAACAAACCCAACTTGCCGGGCAGGCGGGACAGGAACCAACTGGCGCCCACGTCCGGGTACAGGCCGATGCTGATTTCCGGCATGGCCAGGCGGCTGCTCGGGGTGACGATGCGCACCGCGGCACTTTGCAGCAAGCCCATGCCGCCGCCCAGCACATAGCCGTGACCCCAGCAGATCAGCGGTTTCGGGTAGGTGTGCAGGCGGTAGTCGAGACGGTATTCAGCGGCGAAAAATTGCGCGGCCAGCGCCGGTACTTCCCCGGGATGTTCACGGCAGGCCTGGGCCAGGCTGCGTACTTCGCCGCCGGCGCAAAACGCCTTGGGGCCATTGCCGCGCAGCAGCACGCAGACGATTTGCGGGTCTTTGGCCCAGGCATCCAGGCGCTCGCTCAGGGCCAGGATCATCGGCAACGACAGGGCGTTGAGGGTTTTTTCCGCGTCCAGGCTGGCGATGCCAATGCGGGCGCCGTCGGTGCCAATCAGCTCTTCGAAGTGCAGGTTCATCATGACCTCAATCGAGAAAGTGAAGGTTCAGTATGATCGCTTCACGGGAAAGTGCCGGTTCTGCGTCAGATCAATTGACAAGCAGGGTGGGCTTTCCTAGGGTTCGCACCATTGTTTTTTCTGGATGCAACCATGACCACCGACGACCGTATCAAACTCGAACCCAGCTGGAAACACGCCCTGCGTGACGAGTTCGACCAGCCGTACATGGCCCAGCTCCGTGAATTCCTGCGCCAGGAGCACGCGGCCGGCAAGGAGATCTACCCGCCGGGCCCGATGATCTTCAACGCGCTCAACTCAACGCCGCTGGACAAGGTCAAGGTGGTGATCCTCGGTCAGGACCCGTACCACGGCCCTGGCCAGGCCCATGGCCTGTGCTTTTCGGTGCAACCGGGCGTGCCGGCGCCGCCGTCGCTGGTCAATATCTATAAAGAACTCAAGCGCGACCTGAACATCGACATCCCCAATCACGGCTACCTGCAAAGCTGGGCTGACCAGGGCGTGCTGATGATCAACACCACCATGACCGTGGAGCGCGCGAATGCCAACGCCCATGCGGGCAAGGGCTGGCAGTTCTTTACCGACCGGATTATCGAAATTGTCAGCGCGCACCAGCCGCATCTGGTGTTCTTGCTCTGGGGCGCCCATGCGCAGGGCAAGCAGAAGCTGATCGACGCCACCAAGCACCTGGTGCTGACGTCGGTGCATCCGTCGCCGCTGTCGGCGTATCGAGGGTTTATTGGCTGCGGGCATTTCAGCCGCACCAACAAGTTTCTTGAGCAGAATGGCGAAACGCCGATCGAGTGGCGATTGCCGCCGGTGTGACATAGATCCAATGTAGGAGCTGTCGAGCTTTAGCGAGGCTGCGAGACGGCGGCACAGTCAACATTAATGTTGCCTGACCCACCGCTATCGCAGCCTCGCTAAAGCTCGACAGCTCCCACATTTGAACGGGGTTATGGCTTCAAAGCTTTTCCGGTTGCCGGTTCCAGTGCCGAAACAACGGCTCCGCCAGAAACAACACAAACAACAAGCGCATCACCTGCATCGCCGTCACCAACGGCACCGACAGTTGCAGGGTTTCCGCCGTCAGGCTCATCTCGGCGATCCCGCCGGGCATCATGCCCAGTGTCAGTGAGCGCAGATCCAGATGCGTCAAGGCACTCAAACCCACCGCCGCCAGCGTCGCGATCAACATGGTCAATGCGGTACCGATCAAGGTACGCCCCATGAACAATGGCGCGCGCCGGAAGAACTGCCGGTTGAAGTGGCAGCCCAGGCCGCTGCCGATCAGCCACTGGCCGATCTGGCTACCTCCATCGGGCAGGCCGATGTGCAGGTCCCAGGTGATACTGACGGCGGCACTGACCAGCAGCGGTCCGAACAGCCACGGGTTTGGCTGACGCAAACGCTGCCAACCCCAAGCCACCAAAGCACCGACGGGAAACAGCACCGCCAGCCAGGCCCAATCGACGGTCGCGGGATGAAACTGCGGAGCACCTTCGCCGAGCAAGTACTTGAACGCCGCCGGCACACACAGCACCACCACCAACACCCGCAAACTCTGGCCCGCCGCGACACGGCTGAGCACCGCGCCATTGCGTGCGCCAAGGTTGACCATCTCCCCCGACCCACCCGGCATGCTCGAGAAAAACGCCGTGGCGCGGTCTTCACCGCTACGCCGCATCAACCACACCCCCACAATACTGGAGAGGCTGGTGACCAGCGCGCCGAAAAAGATCAGGCCGAAGTGGCTCATCACCTGCTCCATCACCACCGGGGTGAAGTGCAGGCCGATGCCGATGCCCACCACCCATTGGCCGCATTTGCGGCCGCCGGGAATTTCTGCCAACTGCCAGGGTGTGAGGCAGCGCACGAGGATGATCGCCAGCAACGAGCCGACCATGTAAGGCAGTGGCCAGCCGACCTGGCTGGCGAGGTACCCGCCCAGCAGACCGACCAGCGGTGTCGCCCACCAGTTTTTAAACGTGGCCTCAGACATCGGCCACGGCGCGACGCTGCAAGGCACGCTTGCGCCAGATGCGCAGGAGCGGGAACAACAGCATCAACGCGGTCAGGACCCAGACGCCGAAGGTGATCGGGCTCGACCAGAGGATCTGCAACTCACCGTTGGAAATCGACAGCGCACGACGCAGGTTCTGCTCCATCAAACCGCCGAGGATAAAGCCCAGCAGTACCGGCGACAGCGGGAAGTCCAGCTTGCGTAGGATATAGCCGAAGATGCCGATGCCGACCATCAGGAACAGGTCGAAAGTGGTGGCGTGAACCGCGTACACGCCGATCGCGGTAATGATGGCGATCACCGGCACCAGCGCCCAGTTCGGCACGGCGAGGATGCGGGTGAAGATGCGGATCATCGGGATGTTGAGGATCACCAGCATGATGTTGGCGACAAACAACGAGGCGATCAGGCCCCAGACGATGTCTGGTTGCTGTTGGAACAGCAGCGGGCCGGGGGTGATGTTGTAAAGCGACAGCGCGCCGATCATCACCGCCGTGGTGCCCGAACCAGGTACGCCGAGGGTCAGCATCGGCACCAGGGCGCCGCAGGCGGAAGCACCGATCGCGGTTTCCGGCGCTGCCAGGCCGCGCATGTCACCCTGGCCGAATTTACCGCTGGCACCGGCCAGGCGTTTTTCGGTCATGTAGGCCACCGCGGAAGCCAGTGTTGCACCCGCGCCCGGCAGTACACCCATGATGAAACCCAGCAGGCCGCAGCGAATATTCACGACGAATACCGAGGAAGCTTCCTTCAGGTTGAACATCATCCGTCCGGTGGCTTTCACGGCTTCTTGGCCGCGGTGGGTTTTTTCCAGCAGCAGCAGGATTTCGCTGATGGAGAACAGGCCCAGCACCAGCACCACGAATTGAATGCCGTCGGTCAGATGGATGTTATCGCCGGTGAAGCGGTACACACCGCTGTTGGCATCGATACCCACCGCAGACAGAAACAGGCCGATCAACGCCGCGACAAAGGTCTTCAGCGGTTTGTCACCGGCCATGCCGCCCAGGCAGACGATGGCAAACACCATCAGTACGAAATATTCCGCCGGGCCGAAGGCAATCGCCCATTTGGCCAGCAGCGGGGCGAATAGCACCATGCCGCAGGTGGCGATAAACGCACCGATGAACGAACTCCATGCCGAAAGTGACAAGGCCACGCCCGCCAGGCCTTTGCGGGCCATCGGGTAGCCGTCGAGGGTGGTCATCACGGTGGAGGCTTCACCCGGGATGTTCAGCAGGATCGAGCTGATGCGCCCGCCGTATTCGCAGCCCAGGTACACGGCGGCCAGCAGGATCAATGCCGACTCAGGCGGCAGCCCGAGGGCAAAGGCGATGGGGATCAACAGCGCCACGCCGTTGATCGGCCCGAGGCCCGGCAACAGGCCAACGACGGTGCCGATCAAGGTGCCGCACAGTGCGGTGATCAGGTTGTAAGGGGTCAGTGCAACGCCGAAGCCCTGGCCCAAATAGCTGAACGTATCCATATCAGTTCTCCAGAACTTCAAGCAGGCCGAGCGGCAGCGGTACATCCATGGCTTTGTCGAACAACAGGTAAAGACCGATGCTCATCAAGGTCACGATCACCACGCTGGGCTTCCAGCGGCCGCCATACAAGCGGGCCATCGGAATGCCGATCAGCATGCTGCTGAGGATGAAACCCAGGGATTCGAAGGTGCCGGCAAACACCAGCAACAGCGCGACGCACGCGCCGATCTTGATCAGGGTTTCGCGGTCCAGTGCCGGTTCTTCTTCAGTGTGCTTGGTGGGCTGTGGGCGAAACAGCATGTAGAGCAAACCCAGGCCCATCAGCCCGAGCATCAACAGCGGGTAGGCTCGAGGCCCTACCGGCTCGTAGGAAAACGACGCCTGATACGGCCAGGCCATCAGTGCGAGGCCGGCGCAGACCAACAACATCACTGAGGCGAAAATGCGTTGTAAGAGCATGGGGAACTCCTTGGAGACTCTTGTAGGCGCGAGCTTGCTCACGAAGAACGCCAGGACGTCGCGTTTATACAGGCGGCACGCGTCATCGTTGAAGTTTTTCGCGAGCAAGCCCGCTCCCACAGAGGGGCGATTACTGGATCAGGCCGAACTCTTTGGCCAGTACTTTGTAGTCGGCTACCTGTTTCTTCACGTAGGTGTCCAGCTCCGGGCCGGTCATGGCGAACGGGAACAGCTCGCGCTGGTCACGCAGCTTGGCGAACTCGTCGGAAGCCAGCAGTTTGTCGAAGGCGTCTTTCCACCAGGCGTAGTCTTCGTCGCTGACTTTTGGCCCGAGGTAGAAGCCGCGTACCACCGGCCAGACGATGTCGTAGCCTTGTTCCTTGGCGGTCGGAATGTTCTTCATTTCCGGCTCGTCCAGGCGCTCGTCGGAGAACACTGCCAGCAGGCGCATGTCGCCGCTGAGGATGTGCGGCATGGAGTCGGAGATGTCGGTGCTGCCTACCTGGATGTGGCCGCCGAGCAACGCGGTGGCGATTTCACCGCCGCCTTCCAGTGCCACATAACGCAGGTCACGCGGGTTGATCCCGGCGGCCTTGGCGATCAGTGCGGTTTGCATCCAGTCCTGGCTGCCGACGGTGCCGCCGGAACCGATGACTACGCTGCCCGGATCTTTCTTCAGGGCCTTGACCAGATCGTCGAGGTTTTTGTAGGGCGAATCGTTTTTCACCGCGATGGCACCGTAGCTGGTGCCAACGGCGGCCAGCCAGCGCACGGCGCTTTCATCGAAACGGCCAAACTTGCCCTGGGCCAGGTTCAGCAGCGAGCCGCTGGACCACGCCACCAACGTGCCGGCGTCGCCCGGGCGCTGGGCCACGACGGCGTTATAGGCCACCGCGCCCACGCCGCCAGGCATGTAGGTCACACGCATCGGCTTGCTCAGCAGCTTCTGGTTGACCAGCGCGCTTTGCGCCAGTTTGCAGGTCAGGTCAAAACCACCGCCCGGGGACGCCGGGGCGATGCATTCCGGGCGCTTGGGTTCGGCGGCCATCAATTGGCTGGCGAACAGCATGCAGCTGGCCGTCAGGGCAAATTTACGCAGTGAAAGGGTCATGTTCATCTCCATCGTTGTTGTTATGAGGTGGCGACTACCAAAGCGCGACGCTGTAGCTCACCAGCAAACGCACTTCATCCGCATCACGGGCCGAATAGTTGGAACGGTAGGTGGCATTACGCAGGCGCACGGCCACGTCCTTTAAGGTGCCGCTTTGCACCACGTAGCGAATCTCGCTGTTGCGTTCCCACTCCTTGCCGGTCTCGCCGTTTTTGAGCTTGATGTTGTCACCCGACAGGTAACGGCTCATGAAACTCAGGCCGGGAATCCCCAGCTTGGCGAAGTCGTAGTCGTAGCGTGCCTGCCAGGAGCGTTCTTCGGCGCCGGCAAAGTCGTTGATCTGCACGAAGTTGACAAGGTAAGGATCGCTACCGTCCACGTAGGGAAAGGCGCTATCGCCGGACATGTGCTGATAGCCGGCGCTGAGCTTATGGCCATTGAGGGCATAGCTGAAGAGACCGTTGAGGGAGGTGTTGTCGATCTTGCCGCCGCGGGCTGCGCCGGTGTCATCACTGACGGCCAGGCGCAGGTCGGCGCCGAAGGTACCGGGGCCCATTGGGCGCGAGGCGACCAGACCGAGGAAATGCTGGCGGTACACGTCGTCGAGTTGGGCAAAGTGATAGCTGCCGGTGATCTTGTCGGCGAACTTGTAGTCCACGCCGCCGAAATCGAAATGCTTGCCGGTGGCGCCGCTGAGAAAGCGGCTGTTCTTGTTGTTGAGGCCGATGTCTTCGTAGTTGGTGTCGTCGCGGTCCTTGGCCTTGTTAAGGCGGCCACCGGTGAACACCAGGTTCTTGAATTCCTTGGAACTCAGCAAGCCGCCCTCGAAGGTCTGCGGCAGGATGCGCCCGTCGTTGGGCTTGAGGATCGGCAGCTCGGGGATCAGCGCGCCGATCTTCAGCTCGGTGGCGGAGATCTTCACTTTGCCGGTCAGGCCGAGTTTGGAGTATTCGTTGGCGGCGCGGCCGTCATCGTGGGTCGGCAGCAGGCCGGTGCCGGTGCGGTCGGGGCTGGAGTCGAGCTTGACCCCAAGCATGCCCAGCGCATCCACGCCAAAGCCGACGGTGCCATCGGTGTAGCCCGACTGCAGGTTGAGCATGAAGCCCTGGGCCCACTCGTCGCGCTTGGATTGTTGCGCGCTGGTGCCGTCGCGAAAGTCGCGATTGAAGTACATGTTGCGGGTTTCGAGGGTGGCGCTGCTGTCGTCGAAAAAGGCGGCTTGGCCTACGGGCGAAAAGCCGGCAAAGGCGGCGGCACTGGCAAGGGCGGTCTGGGTGAGACGAGAAGAACGAGCGGGCGGCTGAGTGCGCAGCATCGTGGGTGTACTCCGTTTTATTGTTCTTATTTTGGCGAAAACGCTTCGAGGCGTTTTTCGGGCGCTACAGGTGAAATAGCTCGGCAGGCGAAACCCACCGTGGCTGGATGCTAAAGGGCGAAGCTTTCACTAACCTTTCAGTGGCCTTTCAATGTTTTCGGGCTTCACAGCGCAGGTGGCGCCTGTAAACTCCCCGGCAAAGCGTGGCGCCGACCACCCCCGAACGAGGTAAAACCCCATGCGTGTCCTTCTGGTTGAAGACCATTTGCAGCTAGCCGAAAGTGTCGCCCAGGCGCTCAAGAGCACGGGTTTGACCGTCGACGTGTTGCACGATGGTGTGGCCGCGGACCTGGCCTTGAGCAGCGAGGAATACGCGGTGGCAATCCTCGATGTAGGCCTGCCGCGCATGGACGGCTTCGAGGTATTGGCACGGTTGCGGGCGCGTGGGAAAAATCTGCCTGTACTGATGTTGACCGCCCGCAGTGACGTGAAAGACCGGGTGCACGGCCTCAACCTGGGGGCGGATGACTACCTGGCCAAGCCATTCGAACTGACGGAACTGGAAGCCCGAGTCAAAGCCCTGCTGCGCCGTAGCGTGCTGGGCGGTGAGCGCCAGCAGGCGTGTGGCGTGCTGATTTACGACCTGGACACGCGGCGCTTCACCTTGGGCGGTGAGCTGCTGACCCTGACCTCCCGCGAGCAGGCGGTGCTTGAGGCGCTCATTGCACGTCCGGGCCGGGTGATGAGCAAGGAGCAACTGGCGTCCCAGGTGTTCGGCCTGGATGAAGAGGCCAGCCCCGACGCCATCGAAATCTACGTGCACCGCCTGCGCAAGAAACTCGATGGACAGCCGGTGGCCATCGTCACCTTCCGTGGCCTGGGGTACTTGCTGGAAGCCCGCGATGCATAAGCCCAGTAGCCTGCGCTGGCGCCTGCTGTGGAACCTCGCGCTGTTGCTGGTGGTATTGATGCTCGCCAGCGGCTTGAGCGCTTACTGGAATGGGCGCGAGGCGGCGGACACGGCTTACGACCGCACGCTTTTGGCCTCGGCGCGGACCATTGCGGCCGGCGTGTCTCATCGCGACGGGACCTTGAGTGCCGACGTGCCGTACGTGGCCCTGGATACGTTCGCCTATGACAGCGCCGGGCGAATCTACTACCAGGTCAACGATATTCACCAGAAGCTGATTTCCGGTTACGAAAACCTTCCGGGCCCTCCGCCGGGTACGCCGCGCACTGATGACTATCCGGCGCTGGCGCGCTTTTATAACGCCAAGTACCAGGGCCAGAACGTGCGGGTGGTCAGCTTGCTCAAGGCGGTGTCCGAGCCGAACATGAACGGCATGGCGGAAATCCGCGTGGCCGAAACCGACGAGGCGCGGGTCGCGATGGCCCGCAGCCTGATGGCCGATACCTTGCTGCGCTTAGGGATGCTGGCCATCGGTGCGTTGTTTTTGGTGTTCTTTGCGGTGAGTGCGGCGTTGCGGCCGCTGGAGCGTCTGCGCACGGCGGTAGAGGAGCGTCAGCCGGATGATCTGCGGCCGTTGCCCTTGGTGGAGGTGCAGCATGAGCTGGGCCCGCTGGTGCGTGCGCTCAACCATTTCACCGAACGCTTGCGCGGGCAGTTCGAGCGCCAGGCGCAGTTTATTGCCGATGCCGCCCATGAGCTGCGTACCCCGCTGGCGGCCCTCAAAGCCCGGCTGGAACTCGGCCTGCGCGCCGAAGACCCGGCCACCTGGCGCACCACCCTGGAAACCGCTGCCCAGGGCACCGATCGCCTGACTCATCTGGCCAATCAACTGCTCTCACTGGCCCGCATCGAAAACGGTGCCCGGGCGATTGCCGAAGGCGGGGCGCAGTTGCTGGACTTGAGCCAGTTGGCCCGCGAATTGGGTATGGCCATGGCACCGCTGGCCCATGCGCGTGGCGTGGCCCTGGCGCTGGAAGCGGATGAGCCGGTGTGGCTGCGAGGCGAGCCGACCTTGTTGAACGAGTTGTTGAGCAACCTGGTGGACAACGCTTTGGCTCACACGCCACCGGGCGGCAACGTGATCCTGCGGGTAACGGCGCCAGCGGTACTTGAGGTGGAAGACGACGGCCCGGGTATCCCGCTGGATGAGCGGGACCGAGTGTTCGAGCGGTTCTATCGGCGCAGCCAACAGGGCTTGGGTTCGGGCTTGGGGCTGGCGATTGTCGGTGAGATCTGCCGGGCACATCTGGCGCAGATCAGCTTGCATGACGGCGAGTTGGCGGGGTTGAAGGTGCGGGTCAGTTTTATTGCGGGGTAATCAGTAAAACATCGACCGCGCTTCATCCAGCTCGGTGCGCAGGGCTTCGCTGTAGGGGTCGAGGCGCAGTTTCTTGATAGCAGGCACCGTCGATACCGGCACGCTGGCGAGCGGATGGTCGGTGTTGCGGTGGCAATACAGCACGGCGACCTGCACCAGGTCGATGTAGTCCAGGCGCTCGGAGTCGCGCTCCAGGTCGAGGTATTGCCCTGGCAGGTTCACCAGCATTTCCGGGAAATCCCAGCGTCGCAGCAGTTTGTCCCCCAGCAGCGGGTGAATGCTTTCAATCACGTGGTTGAGGCTGACGGGGTCGGCCAGCAGTTCATAGTGATCTTCGGCGTAGGTCAGGATCGGCAGCACGCCAATCTGGTGCACCAAGCCTCCGAGGGCCGCCTGATCAGGCTTCAACTGGCTGTGGTTGCGGCACAGCGCGTAGCTCACGCCGGCCACTTCCAGGCTGCGTCGCCACACATCACGCATCTTCTGTTCGACTACATCGGAGCGGGCGTGAAAGATCTGTTCCATCACCAGCCCGATCGACAGGTTACTGCTGTAGTTGGTGCCCAGCCGGGTGATGGCGGTGTGCAGGTCGGTGACTTCCTGGGTCGCGCGCAACAGCGGGCTGTTGACCACTTTGATCAGCCGCGCCGACAAGGCGGTATCGCGGCCGATCACTTTGCTCAGATGGCTGATGCTGATGTCCGGGTCTTCGGCGGCCTGACGAATCTTCAGGGCCACTTCCGGTAGCGTTGGCAGAACCAGGTCATCGTTATCGATGGCCACAACCAAAGCCTGTTGGACTTTTTCCGCCAGCTTGTTCATTCATGATCTCTAGGGTGTTGCAAAAAGGTACGACGATCAGCGCTGGATCTCGCGATCACGGTCCAGCTGGTAGGGGAGGTCGAGCAACTGCAGGCCCGGGCCTTCCAGTGTGCCTACATGCACATCGCCACTCTCTGCTGCTTCGGCTTGCAGCACCGCTAGAAGTTCAATCGCCTCGCCGGCCCGGGCGGCAATCACCACCTCGCCGATGGCGCTGTTGTGAGTCGGGGAAAACAGGGGGGTGCCAGGCTCCGGCAATTCGCTGGCATTCAAGCTCAGGCGGTACAGGCGACGCTTGAGCTTGCCCAGGTACTGCATGCGCGCGACGATTTCCTGGCCGGTGTAGCAGCCTTTCTTGAAGCTGACGCCGCCGACGGCTTGCAGGTTGAGCATCTGCGGGATGAACAGTTCGCGGGTCTGAGGCATGACCTGGCCGATGCCGGCACGGATCTGGCCCAGCAGCCATTGGTTCAGTTCACCTTCGTTCAATTGCGCGGCGAGTGAGCTGTGCAGGGTTTCGGCTTGAGCGGCAGGGGCCCAGAGTTCGGCGCGGCCCGGCGATACGCGGATGACGATCAGATCGTCGCTTCGCACCACGCTGTCGGTCTCGGCGGGTAGCTCGAGGCCGAGGCTGGCCAGTACCTGATCCGCATCCGACACACCGAAGCGCACCCAGGCAGCGCTTTCGTCGGTGAGTTTGGATTTGGAGAACACGGCGTACTTCTTCAGGTCCGCCAGTTGCGGCTCCAGCAACTCGGTGGCCATCGCCAGCAGCACGCCATCGCCTTGCAGCAGGATGCGGAAGCTCGACTGCATGCGCCCTTTTTGGGTGCAGCGCGCGCCCAGGCTGGCCTGGGTGTCACTCAGGTAGTTGAGGTTGCAGGTCAGTTGTCCCTGGAGGAACTTGGCAGCGTCGGAACCGCGGACGGCGAGAACGCCTTCGTGGGACAGGGAGCAGAAGAAAGCAGAGTCAGCCATGGGTCATCGCAGGTTAAAAAGTCATGAGTGCATCATAGAGGGGCGCCCGGCAAATGGATAGTTTCGGTATGGCCGACCAAAGCCGACTGTTCCAGGCAGCGTCGGCCTGTATACTTGCGCTCTATTTGAGGAGCGCTCCATGGTCGAAGATGTAGAACTCAATCGCCTCTACTGGCACAGTCGCCGCGGCATGCTTGAGCTGGACGTGTTGCTGGTACCGTTCGTCAGGGAGGTCTATCCGCACCTCAACGACGTCGACCGCGACTGCTACCGCAAGCTGCTGGAATGCGAAGATCAGGACATGTTCGGCTGGTTCATGGAACGCGCCGAATCGGAAGACCCGGAGCTGCAGCGCATGGTTCGGATGATTCTGGATCGTGTCCAGCCCAAGTAATACGTTCGAATGCCGCTGGCATGCCTCCGGGCAGTTGCTGGCGGTTTATCTTTTCGCCCAGGCATTCGCAGTGGGTGCGTTGTGGCTTCTCGATGTGTCCCCGTGGGTTGCAGCCGTTGGCGCCTTGGTGTGCCTGGTTCATGCCGGTTGGGTGCTGCCGCGTCATATCCTGTTGACTCACCGTTCGTCGATTCGTGGCCTGCGTCGCGATCAGGATGGCTGGCACCTGTGGAGCGCTGCACGAGGCTGGCACAGCGTGCAACTGCGCCCCGACAGCCTGGCGTTGCCGTTGATCGTGGTACTGCGCTTTCGGGTGCAGGGTGACTGGCGGGTGCGTTCGATATGTGTGCCGCAGGATTCGCAGGCCACCGATGTGCATCGGCGCCTGCGGGTACGCTTGAAGTTCAGCCGCCGTAGGTGGTTGGCACCAGAATAGTGTCGCGCGCTTCGGGCAGCATCTGCGGGTAGTCGAGTGTGTAATGCAGGCCCCGGCTCTCCTTGCGTTCCATAGCCGAGCGGATCATCAGTTCCGCCACCTGGGCCAGGTTGCGCAGCTCGATCAGGTCGCGGCTGACTTTATAGTTGCTGTAGAACTCGTCGATCTCATCCAGCAGCAGCCGAACCCGGTGTTGCGCCCGCGCCAGGCGCTTGTTGGTGCGCACGATGCCCACGTAGTCCCACATGAAGCGCCGTAACTCGTCCCAGTTGTGGGCGATGATCACGTCTTCGTCCGAATCGGTGACCTGGCTGGCATCCCAGCGGGGCAGGGCGGCCGGCACCGGGATGCGTGGCAGCTGTTCAAGGATGTCGGCGGCGGCGGAGCGGGCGTATACGAAACATTCCAGCAGCGAGTTGCTGGCCATGCGGTTGGCACCGTGCAGGCCGGTGAAGCTGGTTTCGCCGATGGCGTACAGGCCGGGTACGTCGGTGCGCCCGTGTTGGTCGACCATCACGCCGCCGCAGGTGTAGTGCGCCGCTGGCACGACCGGGATCGGGCCTTTGGTGATGTCGATGTTGAACGCCAGGCAGCGCTCGTAGACGGTCGGGAAGTGAGTCTTGATGAAAGCTTCGGGCTTGTGGCTGATGTCCAGGTAGACGCAGTCGATGCCCAGGCGCTTCATTTCATGGTCGATGGCCCGGGCGACGATGTCTCGCGGGGCAAGCTCGGCCCGTGGGTCGAAGCGCTGCATGAAGCGTTCGCCGTTGGGCAGTTTCAGATGCGCGCCTTCGCCCCGCAGGGCTTCGGTGATCAGGAAACTCTTGGCTTGCGGGTGATACAGGCAGGTGGGGTGGAACTGGTTGAATTCCAGGTTCGCCACCCGGCAGCCGGAACGCCAGGCCATGGCGATGCCATCACCGCAGGCGCCGTCGGGGTTGCTGGTATAGAGGTAGACCTTTGCTGCGCCGCCCGAGGCGAGAATCGTGAAGCGCGCGCCGTAGGTGTCGACTTCGCCACTGGCACGGTTGAGCACGTAGGCGCCGAGGCAGCGTTCGCCCGACAGGCCCAGGCGTTTTTCGGTGATCAGGTCAACGGCGACTCGCTGCTCCAGCAGTTCAATGTTGGGGCGTTGTCGGGCCTGGTCGAGCAAAGTCTTGAAGATCGCGGCGCCGGTGGCGTCGGCGGCATGGATGATGCGCCGATGGCTGTGGCCGCCTTCGCGGGTCAGGTGGAACTCGAAGCCGCCGTCGTCGGTGCCGGAATGTTCATCGCGGGTGAAGGGCACGCCCTGGTCGATCAGCCATTGGATGGCTTCGCGGCTGTGCTCGACGGTGAATCGCACCGCCTCTTCATTGCACAGGCCGCCACCGGCATTCAGGGTGTCTTCGACGTGGGATTGCACGGTGTCGGTGTCATCCAGCACCGCTGCGACGCCGCCTTGGGCCCAGAATGTCGAACCGTTTGCCAGGTCACCCTTGCTCAGAACGGCTATGCGCAGGTGGCTCGGCAGGGTCAATGCAAGGCTCAAGCCCGCGGCGCCGCTGCCAATCACCAGGACATCGTGTTGAAACTGTTGGCTCATTTGAAGGATTCCGCAAAAAGCGATCCGAAGGGGGCGCAAACAGGACGCCTGGATCGGCGAATCAAAGGGTCACACGGCCCACTAGTATATAGCGGGGGGGAGCGGCACAATAGCCGGGCATTCGTGGCATTGTGAGACTACGGTCAACGAACTGCACGGCTTTCGTGAAACTGACAGCGATTGGGATGGGAACTTTTTGCATAAGCCCAGACTCAATAGCAGGATGCCCGAAAGCTGGGAACACGCTGGATTTGCTGATCGGCGCCTGTGTCAGGTGCGTCAGGAAACTGGCGACAGATTATTCGCGCAGCCGGCATAGCCCGCGCTGCGTTTTTCGTGTGTGCCAAATCAGTGCGTACCGGAAACTTGCTTGGAGGGGGAGAACTTTTGCGAAAAGCCCGAGTCTATGTTTGCAAGCCTGATCGATTAGTTATGCAAGCCTCCTTCAAGTACAACGAGGAGTGTTCATGCTAACCCAGGAAGAGGATCAGCAGCTGGTTGAGCGCGTTCAACGCGGCGACAAGCGGGCATTTGATCTGCTAGTGCTGAAATACCAGCACAAAATTCTCGGGTTGATCGTGCGGTTTGTGCACGACACCCATGAAGCGCAGGACGTTGCACAGGAAGCCTTTATCAAGGCGTACCGTGCACTCGGTAATTTTCGCGGTGATAGTGCGTTTTATACGTGGCTTTATCGCATCGCCATTAACACGGCGAAGAACTATCTGGTTTCTCGCGGTCGCCGCCCACCGGATAGTGATGTTAGTTCGGAAGATGCTGAATTTTATGATGGTGATCACGGCCTCAAAGATCTCGAGTCGCCGGAGCGTGCATTGCTGCGCGACGAGATTGAAGGAACCGTCCATCGCACTATTCAACAACTGCCAGAAGATTTGCGTACCGCATTAACTTTACGTGAATTCGATGGTCTGAGTTACGAAGACATTGCGAGCGTCATGCAATGTCCGGTGGGTACCGTACGTTCCCGGATTTTCCGGGCTCGGGAAGCCATCGATAAAGCCCTGCAGCCGTTGTTGCAGGAAAACTGAGACAGCGGCGACAGCCAAGAGAGGAACCGCCATGAGTCGTGATGCCCTGCAGGAATCGCTGTCCGCAGTGATGGATAACGAAGCGGATGAACTGGAACTTCGTCGAGTGCTTAATGCATTTGATGATGCCGAAACCCGTGATACCTGGTCTCGTTACCAAGTCGCTCGGGCGGTGATGCACAAGGATCTTCTAATCCCTCGTCTGGATATTGCTGCGGCCGTTTCTGCTGCGCTGGCTGATGAAGCCGTTCCGGCAAAAGCTGCTCGCGGTCCTTGGCGTAGCCTGGGTCGTCTTGCAGTCGCTGCTTCGGTGACCGTCGCTGTACTGGCAGGTGTTCGCCTGTATAACCAGGACGAAATCGCCGGTGCCGAACTGGCCCAGCAGACCCAGCAACCGGTCATGGCCGGTCCACAGGTCAAGGGTCCAGCTGTGCTGGCCGGCTATAAGGAAAGCTCCGATACCACCGGGCCTATGGCCAACGGTGTACTTCAAGGGCAATCCGGCTGGCAAGATCAGCGTCTTCCAGGCTACCTGCGCCAACACGCACAGGAATCGGCCTTGAAAGGCACTGAAAGCGCCCTGCCATACGCTCGTGCTGCAAGCTTGGAAAACCGCTAGTCCGCCAAGGAGCTTTATGCGCGCCATACCGCTCCTTGCGCTTTTGCTCAGTGGCTGGTTTGTAGTCCCCGCCCATGCCGACGAAGCCCAAGACTGGCTGACGCGTCTTGGGCGGGCGGAGCAGCAGCAAAGCTTTCAGGGCACGTTCATCTACGAGCGTAATGGTAGTTTTTCTACCCATGACATCTGGCATCGTGTCCAGAATGGTCAGGTCCGTGAGCGGCTTTTGCAGCTCGATGGTTCCGCTCAGGAAGTCCTGCGCGTTGATGGCCGTACCCAATGCGTGAGTGGCACGCTGGTTGCCGGGCTTGGGGGCTCCCCCAACGCCGCAGCACGCGCCCTTGATCCGCAAAAACTCAAAGCTTTCTACGACCTTGCCGTCATCGGCAAATCGCGCGTGGCTGGTCGAAATGCGGTAATCGTCTCAATTACGCCTCGTGATCCATACCGTTATGGTTTTGAGTTGCATCTGGACCGCGAAACCGCCTTGCCGCTGAAGTCCTTGTTGCTTAACGATCAGGGTCAGTTGCTGGAGCGATTCCAGTTTACCGACCTCAGTACGTCGGTGCCTGACGATCGCGAGTTGCAGCCCAGTGGCGAATGTACGCCGGTCTCGGTAACCAGCGCCAAGGCTTCGGAAGTCGAACTCCCTCAGGATTGGCGTCTCGATTGGTTGCCGCCAGGCTTCCAGTTGGTCAACCGCAGTGCCCATAAAGACTCTCATACCAAGGTAATTGTCAGCAGTTTGATGTATGACGACGGCCTGGCGCGTTTTTCGGTATTCCTGGAGCCGCTCAACGGCGCGGCCGTGACCGAGACCCGTACCCAACTTGGTCCTACCGTCGCAGTTTCACGGCGTCTGAATACCCCGGAGGGTGAAGTAATGGTGACTGTCGTCGGTGAAATTCCGATCGGCACTGCCGAGCGAATTGCGTTGTCTCTCCGCAGCGGCACCACGCCCGCCAAGCCGTGAGTTGTTAATCCTATGTTCATCCTGATATTTCAATGTTGCGCAGGAGATAGTCGATGCCTGCCTCTGTCGAGAGACATGAAATGTCTGGATCATTTTTTTCACTTGCTAATATCCCCTATGTTTTTTATAGGTCAGGGCTTAACGGCCTTGGCCTTGTTTTGTTCGCGGAACAAAAATGTCGGTCGCAGTTTTCGACGTTTATTGAACCCTGTCGCTCAACCCTGCTCGTCGTAACGGGAGCTGTATGTCGATACCACGTTTGAAGTCTTACCTTTCCATAGTCGCCACGGTGCTGGTGCTGGGTCAGGCCGTTACCGCGCAAGCGGCCGAGCTGCCTGATTTCACCCAACTGGTGGAGCAGGCGTCGCCTGCCGTGGTGAACATCAGCACTACGCAGAAGCTGCCGGATCGCAAAGTCTCCAACCAGCAGATGCCTGACCTTGAAGGCCTGCCGCCGATGCTGCGGGAGTTCTTTGAACGTGGCATGCCCCAGCCGCGCACGCCGCGTGGCGGTGGTGGTCAGCGTGAGGCACAGTCCCTGGGCTCGGGTTTCATCATCTCGCCTGACGGCTACATCCTCACCAATAACCACGTGATTGCTGACGCCGACGAGATTCTGGTGCGCCTGGCTGATCGCAGTGAGTTGAAAGCCAAGCTGGTGGGCACGGATCCACGTTCCGACGTGGCCCTGCTGAAAATCGAAGGCAAGGACCTTCCGGTGCTGAAACTGGGCAAATCCCAGGACCTGAAAGCCGGGCAATGGGTAGTCGCCATCGGTTCGCCGTTTGGTTTTGACCACACCGTGACCCAAGGTATCGTCAGCGCCATCGGCCGCAGCCTGCCGAACGAAAACTACGTGCCGTTCATCCAGACCGACGTGCCGATCAACCCGGGCAACTCCGGTGGTCCGCTGTTCAACCTGGCGGGCGAAGTGGTCGGCATCAACTCGCAGATCTACACCCGCTCCGGTGGTTTCATGGGCGTGTCGTTCGCGATTCCAATCGACGTGGCCATGGATGTTTCCAACCAGCTGAAAACCGGTGGCAAAGTCAGCCGCGGCTGGCTGGGCGTAGTGATCCAGGAAGTGAACAAGGACCTGGCTGAATCCTTCGGCCTCGACAAGCCGGCAGGTGCCTTGGTCGCGCAGATCCAGGACGATGGCCCTGCAGCCAAAGGTGGCCTGCAAGTCGGCGACGTGATCCTGAGCATGAACGGCCAGCCGATCGTCATGTCCGCAGACTTGCCACACCTGGTGGGCGCACTCAAGGCCGGCAGCAAAGCCAAACTGGAAGTGATCCGTGATGGCAAGCGCCAGAACGTTGAACTGACCGTCGGCGCGATTCCGGAAGAAGGCGCGGCGCTTGATGCGCTGGGCAACAGTAAGCCGGGTGCCGAACGCAGCAGCAACCGCCTGGGCATTGCCGTAGCCGAGTTGACCGACGAGCAAAAGAAGAGCTTCGACCTCAAGAGCGGTGTAGTGATCAAGGAAGTCCAGGACGGTCCTGCCTCCCTGATCGGCCTGCAACCGGGTGATGTCATCACTCACCTGAACAACCAGGCCATCAACTCCACCAAAGAGTTCACCGACATCGCCAAGGCGCTGCCGAAGAACCGCTCGGTTTCGATGCGTGTCCTGCGTCAAGGCCGTGCCAGCTTCATTACCTTCAAGTTGGCCGAGTAATCCGCTAGCCCAATAAAAAGCCCCGCTCTCGAGCATCGAGAGCGGGGCTTTTTTGTGGCCGTAAGGTTTAGCTCATCATGCCTTTGACCAGGCGTTCCTGTTCAATCAGCTCACGCTGGCGTGCATCGATGCGCGAGGAGAGCGGGAAGTTGCTGCCTGCACGACGCTTGGCGAAATCCAATTGCTGGATGGCCTGCTGGAAATCACCCACCAGCGCGAAATACTCGGCGCGGGCCTGATGCAGGCCAATGATATTGCCCGACAAACCACGGGTTTCTGCGACCTGATACCAGACATCCGGGTCGTCCGAGCGTGATTTAAGCAGACCTTCAAGGGCTTTTTCCGCTTCAGCGGTGCGGTTCTGCTTGAGCAGCAGATCCACCCGCACCTGATTCAGCGGATAGTTGCCAGGATATTGCGTCAACATCCGGTCTGTACGCTGTTGTGCGTCCGGCAGGCGGTTGTTGGTCATGTCCAGCTCGATCTGCGCCAGGTTGTAGGTAATGTCGTTGGGCGCCTTGGCCAGCAGCAGCTTGAGGTTTTCCCGGGCGAGGTTGAACTGGGCACCTTTGATCTGGGCGATGGCGAGGCCATAACGTGCCACATCGTTTTTCGGGTTTTCATCCAGCTGGGCCTGGAAGCGTTTGGCTGCCAGTCCGGGAGTATCTTCGTAATACAGCTGCACGCGAGCGCGGATCAGCTGATAGCGCAGGCTGTCCTCAATACCGCCTTGCTTGGCTTGCTCTGCACGGTTGCGGGTGTCGGCGATCCGCGATTCGGTCACCGGGTGAGTCAGCAGGAATTCTGGCGGCTTGGCGTCGAAACGGTACTGGCGCATCAGGCGTTCAAACATGGTCGGCATGGAGCGCGGGTCGTAGCCAGCTTTCTCCAGGTTGAGAATGCCGATGCGGTCAGCCTCTTGCTCGTTTTGCCGGGAAAAGCGGCGTTGCTCCTGGATCGCGGCGGCCTGGCTGCCGGCAATCGCCGCAATGCCGGCATCACCTGCGCCAGCGGCAGCGGCGATGATGCCGCCGAGCAGTGCAGCCATCATCGGGATCTGCATGCGTTGCTGCGCTTCCACGCCTCGGGCGAAGTGGCGTTGGGACAAGTGAGCCAATTCGTGGGCCAATACCGAGGCATATTCGCCTTCGGTCTGGGCGTTGAGGAACAGGCCGCCGTTGACCCCGACGATGCCGCCCGGTGCAGCAAAGGCGTTCAACTGCGGGCTGTTGATCAGAATGAATTCCAGGCGCCGGTCGTTGACCTGGCTGGTCTCCACCAGTTTGTAAACGCTGGTTTCGACGTAGTCCTTGAGCTGAGGGTCGTTGAGTTGCGAGACCTGGCCGCGCAGGTAGGCCAGCCAGGCCCGGCCCAAATCGTATTCCTGTTTTGGCGAGACAATGGCAGAACTGGCGTCGCCAAGTGACGGCAGGTCGTCGGCGAAGCCTGGAGAGGCCAGCAGGCAAGCCAGCGTCAGCAGGGTAGGGCGCAAAAAAGTCATGCACAAAGCCTTTCGACAAAGACCTTACTGTAGCCGGACACTGAGCTTCGGACCAGATATTCTAAGCGCCCCCGATGCCCACCCGGAGCAAAACCATGACCGACGCTGTAGCCTTCGATGCCGAACTGGATGCCAGTGGCCTTAACTGCCCGCTGCCATTGCTCAAGGCCAAGCTGGAACTCAACCGGCTGGCCAGCGGCGCGGTGCTCAAGGTGATCGCCACGGACGCGGGCTCCCAGCGGGATTTCCGTACGTTTGCCAAGCTGGCTGGCCACAGCTTGCTGCATGAAGAAGACGAAGCAGGCGTCTATCGTTACTGGTTGCGCAAGGCCTGAATCGCTTGAATGTGCTGTCCTTATCGCCTGAGGTTTATTGATGTTCAAAGTGTTACGTGACTGGATTCAGCGCTACTTCTCCGACGAAGAAGCCGTGGTGCTGGCCGTCCTGCTGTTTCTCGCCTTTACCGCCGTGCTCACCCTGGGTGGCATGTTGGCGCCAGTATTGGCGGGGATGGTGCTGGCGTACCTGATGCAAGGCCTGGTCTCCATCCTGGAGCGTTTACGCTTGCCGGGTGGGGCGGCGGTGGGCTTGGTGTTCGCCTTGTTCATGGGGCTGCTGCTGGTGTTTATCGTGATCGTGGTGCCTTTGTTGTGGCATCAGTTGATCACCTTGTTCAACGAACTGCCGGGAATGCTCGCCAAGTGGCAGTCGCTGTTGTTGCTGTTGCCCGAGCGCTATCCGCACTTGGTGTCGGACGAGCAGGTACTCCAGGCGATTGAAGTAGCCCGCGGTGAAATCGGAAAGTTCGGGCAATGGGCGCTGACCTTTTCCCTTTCGAGTTTGCCGCTGTTGGTCAACATCATGATCTACCTGGTACTGGTGCCGATTCTGGTGTTCTTCTTTCTCAAAGACCGCGAGATGATCGGTCGTTGGGTGCGTGGCTACCTGCCGCGTGAACGGGCGCTGATTACCCGGGTCGCCGAAGAAATGAACCGGCAGATTGCCAATTACATCCGTGGCAAGGTCATCGAGATCTTTATCTGCGGTGGCGTTACGTACATCGGCTTTGTCGCGCTGGGACTGAACTACGCAGCCCTGCTGGCGCTGCTGGTGGGTGTTTCAGTGGTGGTGCCATACGTCGGCGCGGTGGTGGTGACGGTGCCGGTGATGTTGATCGCGTTGTTCCAGTGGGGCTGGAGTGATCAGTTCATCTACCTGATGGCGGTGTACGGCATCATCCAGGTGCTGGATGGCAACGTGCTGGTGCCGCTGCTGTTCTCCGAGGCGGTGAACCTGCATCCGGTGGCGATCATCTGTGCGGTGTTGTTGTTTGGCGGGTTATGGGGATTCTGGGGGGTGTTCTTTGCGATTCCCCTGGCGACGCTGTTCAAGGCGGTGCTGGATGCCTGGCCCCGGCAGGAACCGGTGGTGGCGCCGTTGTTGTAACTGTAGGAGCGAACTTGCTCGCGAAGAGTTCATAGGCAGCGCGCCCATTCAGGTAGGGCGCGTTATCGTTAACGACCTTCGCGAGCAAGCTCGCTCCTGCAGGTTCGGTGTCAGGCTTTATTCAGCGCCTGCGCCGCTGCCAGCACGGCATCCACATGCCCTGGCACTTTCACACCACGCCATTCCTGACGCAGCACGCCATTCTTGTCGATCAGGAAGGTGCTGCGATCAACACCCAGGTATTCCTTGCCATACAGCTTCTTCAGCTTGATCACATCAAACAGCTGGCAAACCGCTTCGTCCTTGTCGCTGATCAGCTCAAAGGGGAATTCCTGCTTGGCCTTGAAGTTCTCGTGGGACTTCACGCTGTCCCGTGACACGCCAAACACTTCGGTGTTGGCCGCCTTGAATGCCGCGTGCTGGTCACGAAAGCCCTGGCCTTCGGTGGTGCAGCCCGGGGTGCTGTCTTTCGGGTAGAAGTAGATCACCACTTGCTTGCCCTTGAGCCCTGCAAGGCTGAAGGTCTGCCCGCTGGTGGCCTGGGCTTCGAAGTCGGCTACCGGTTTGTCGATGACTACTGCCATGAAAACTTCCTTACATTGGGTTCTGTGGGCGCCAAGGCTCGATCAGTGCGTCGAGGTTCAGGGCATCGGCGAAATCCAGGAACTGGTCGCGCAGCCAACTGATCTGCACGCCGGCCGGCAAGGTCACGGTAAAGGTGGCGTTGAGCATGGTGCCGCCGGTCTGTGGGGCCTGATAGGTGTCGCAGGTCAGGTTTTCCAGCTCGACGTTATGGTCGATAAAGAACTGGCACAGCTCGTTGACGATGTCCGAGCGGTAGGCCGAACTGACATAGGCGACATAAGGCAGAGCCTGGGGGCGGTTCTCCAGGGCAGCGCTACGGACCACGTTGACGGTGAAATCGTGCTTCTTGGCCAAACCCGGCAAGCCGGTTTCAAGGCGGGCCAGGGCATCCCAGGTCCCGGAAATCTGCAGGACCAGCGCGCTGCACTCGCCATGGCGGGTCAGGCGGGAGGTCACGACGGCGCAGCGGTTTTCATGGCTGGCGCGGCACAGGACGTTAGTCAGCTCCATGGGGTTGGCGCCAAGGGCACTGATGACAAGGAATTGTTCGCGGACTGTGGGGGTGGACATGCAGCCTTCCTAAAGCGATGAGCGGTCGATACGATGAAAGCGGTATCAATCAAAGGATGAAGGGTAGCGAAAACCATCGCCAAGGGCTAGGAGGTGGCGTTTTCATTACGTAATCAGCTTCATCAAACCCAGCTTTGGCCGAATGATGGCGTTGCTGCGAACTAAGTTGATCCAGAACGCATCCTCAGGCGGTACTTCGCTTGTACAAGCATCTTGGCGCCAGTACCATTACCGCTCTCTTTTTCCGGCAGGAGCGGTTGCATGATTGCGGGCAGTATGGTGGCACTGGTCACACCCATGGATGCACAAGGTAATCTCGACTGGGACAGCCTGGGCAAACTGGTGGACTTCCACCTGCAAGAGGGCACCAACGCCATCGTGGCGGTCGGCACCACGGGTGAATCGGCCACACTTGATGTGGAAGAACACATCGAAGTGATCGAGTTCGTGGTCAAGCGCGTTGCAGGGCGTATTGCTGTCATCGCCGGCACGGGCGCCAATTCGACCCGCGAAGCGATCGAATTGACCAAGAACGCCAAGAAAGCCGGCGCCGATGCCTGCCTGCTGGTGACCCCGTACTACAACAAGCCGACCCAGGAAGGCCTGTACCTGCACTTCCGCGCTATTGCCGAAGCGGTCGACATCCCGCAGATCCTCTACAACGTGCCTGGCCGTACCGCCTGCGACATGAAGGCCGAGACCGTGATCCGCCTGTCCACCGTACCGAACATCATCGGTATCAAGGAAGCCACCGGTGACCTGCAACGCGCCAAGGACATCCTGGCCGGCGTCAGCAGCGACTTCCTGGTGTATTCCGGTGACGATGCCACTGCCGTCGAACTTATCCTGCTGGGCGGCAAAGGCAATATCTCGGTGACTGCCAACGTCGCACCGCGCGCCATGAGCGAGCTGTGCGCCGCGGCCATTGCCGGTGATGCGGTCAAGGCCCGGGCGATCCACGAACAATTGGCACCGCTCAACAAAAACCTGTTTATCGAATCCAACCCTATCCCCGTGAAATGGGCGCTGCATGAGATGGGCTTGATGCCGGACGGTATCCGTCTGCCGCTCACCTGGCTCAGCGAAGCCTGTCACGAACCGCTGCGACAGGCCCTGCGCCAGTCCGGCGTCCTGGTTTAATTGAGGAAGCACTACGCATGAAGCGATTGGCCGGACTTTCCGCACTTGCCTTGATTATCTCCAGCACCAGTGGCTGCGGTTGGATCTGGGGCCCGGAAGGCTACTTCCGCGACCGCGGTAGCGATTACCTGGAAGCCCAACAAACCGCCCCGATGAAATTGCCGTCGGACGTCAATGTCGCCAAGCGCCTTGACCCGTTGCTGCCGATTCCGCGCAACGTGGCCGACGACACCTTCAAGGGTGAGTACGAAGTACCGCGTCCACAGCCGCTGTCGGCCGTGGCCGATGCCAGCGACTACAGCCTGCAGAAGAGCGGCGATACCCGTTGGGTCATGGCCCAGCGTCCGCCTGCCGAAGTCTGGCCGGTGGCCGTGCAGTTCTTCCAGGACAACGGTTTCCGCATCGATGAGCAACGCCCGCAGACCGGTGAATTCACCACCGCGTGGCAGCACACCAGCGAACTGTCGGCGTCCATGGCCAAGCGCCTGCAAGCCGGCGGCGTAGCCAATGACAGCGAAGCCCGCATCCGCGTGCGCATCGAGCCAGGCGTGCAGCGCAACACCAGTGAAGTCTATGTGGTAAGCGCCGAGCGTCCTGCCGGCAGCACCGCCAACGTCGACTTCACCCCACGTTCGGTCAACACCGGCGTGGACGCTGCCCTGGTCGACGAAATGCTCGCCAGCATGAGCCGAATCTCCGAGAAGGGCGGTTCCGTCTCCCTGCTCGCCGCCGGTAGCTTCGACACACCTAGCCGCGTCAGCCTCAGCGAAGACGGCAGCGGTAACGTCGTGCTCAACCTGGGTGAAGACCTGGATCGCGCCTGGTCGAGTGTCGGTCGCGCGCTGGAACACGGCGAATGGCGCGTTGAAGACATCAACCGCAGCCTGGGCCTGTACTACATCAACTTGGCTGAAAAAGCCGAGAAGAAAGACGAAGAGCCAGGTTTCTTCAGCAAGCTGTTCGGCAGCAAGCCGACCAAGGAAGAAGTCGAGACTCGCGCCGAGCGTTACCAGGTTCGTTTGAGCAAGGTAGGCGAAAGCGTGCAAGTCACCGTCGAGAAAAACATCAACACCGTGGCGCCGGCAGAAGTGGCGCGCAAAGTGTTGGGCGTGATTCAGGACAACCTGGGCTGATCCGATGCGTTTTGCCGTTCTCGGCAGCGGTAGCCAAGGGAACGGCACGCTTGTAGCCCACGACGACACGTACGTCCTGGTGGATTGTGGTTTCTCCCTGCGGGAAACCGAGCGGCGCCTGCTGCGCCTGGGGGTTCACCCTGCGCAGCTAAGCGCGATTCTGGTGACCCACGAACATGCCGACCACGTGCATGGCGTGGGTTTGCTGTCTCGGCGCTACAATCTTCCGGTGTACCTGAGTCGCGGTACCTTGCGCGGGATGCGCAAACCGATTGAACCCGCAGGTTTGCTGGCTGGTGGCGAGCAATTGCAGATCGGCGCCTTGAGCATCGCTGTGATTGAAGTGGCCCACGATGCCCAGGAGCCGACGCAATACGTATTCAGTGACGGTGAACGGCGCTTCGGCCTGCTCACCGACCTGGGTTCCTACTGCGCCAAGGTGCTGGACGGTTATCGCGACCTCGATGCATTGATGATCGAGTCGAACCACTGCCGTGACCTGCTTGCGCGGGGTCACTACCCGGCCTTTCTAAAGCGGCGGGTTGGCGGGCAGTTTGGACATTTGAACAACCACCAGGCGGCGTACCTGGTGTATGAGTTGGGCTGGCAAGACCTGCAACACCTGGTCCTGGCCCACCTGAGCAGCAAGAACAACCTGCCGCAGCTGGCCCGGCAATGTTTTGTCGACACTCTTGGGTGCGACCCGGACTGGCTGCAACTGGCCGATCAAGATTCAGGGCTCGACTGGCGGCACATCGCCTAGCCCACCTACTTAGCAAGCGGAGCCCATCATGGAAAAACGTGAAGAACTCTACCGCGGCAAAGCCAAATCGGTTTACAAGACCGACGACGCCAACCGCTTGATCCTGCTGTTTCGCAACGACACCTCGGCGTTCGACGGCAAGCGCATCGAACAGCTCGACCGCAAAGGCATGGTGAACAACAAGTTCAACGCCTTCATCATGCAGAAGCTCGAAGCGGCCGGCATTCCGACCCAATTCGACAAACTGCTGGGCGATAACGAATGCCTGGTGAAAAAGCTCGACATGATCCCGGTCGAGTGCGTCGTGCGTAACTACGCGGCCGGCAGCCTGGTGAAGCGTTTGGGCGTGGAAGAGGGGCTCAAGCTCAACCCTTACACCTTCGAACTGTTCCTCAAGGACGACGCCAAGGGCGACCCGTTCATCAACGAATCCCACGTAGTGGCATTCGGTTGGGGCACTGCTGAGCAACTGGCTCGCATGAAAGAACTGTCGCTGAAGGTCAACGACGTCCTGAGCAAACTGTTCGACGACGCCGGCCTGCTGCTGGTGGACTTCAAACTGGAATTCGGTGTGTTCCACGACGGCTCCATCGTCCTGGGCGACGAATTCAGCCCGGACGGCTGCCGCCTCTGGGACAAAGACACCCGCAAGAAGATGGACAAAGACCGCTTCCGCCAGGGCCTCGGTGACGTCATCGAAGCCTACGAAGAAGTCGCCAACCGTCTCGGCGTACCGCTGTAATCGACGCAAGCATCTGATAGCACGGAAAAAAATCGCTTTGGCGCTTTGCTTCCAGGAAACAGGCTGTTATGATGCGCGCCGTTGGAGAGATGCCAGAGTGGCCGAATGGGACGGATTCGAAATCCGTTGTACCTTCACCGGTACCTAGGGTTCGAATCCCTATCTCTCCGCCATTATTGAAAAATGAAAAACCCCCGATAACTTCAATGTTGTCGGGGGTTTTTTGCTTTCAGTCAGAAACTGCATAATGAATTCTGCTACGGTCTTCGTTAATTGGCGCTTCGGACATCAGTCATGAATTTTAAAAAAGTACTGGCGCGTTTGCAGGCTGAAGTTCCCGAGCTATTGGCTGTGTATGTGTTCGGTAGCCAAGTGTCTGGTGAGGCTGGTAGTGAGAGTGATCTGGATGTTGCGGTACTTTCTGCGGGAACGGTCGAGCCTTTGTTGCTATGGCAGCTCTCCGGGGAGTTGGCCGATATAGTTGGAGTTCCAGTCGACTTGCTTGATTTGCGCGCAGCCTCAACAGTAATGCAATACCAAGTATTGACCACTGGGCGTCGGCTCTGGTCCGGGAATGTCCAGGCGGGTCTATTCGAGAGCTACGTCCTGAGCGAAAAAACCGCGCTGGACACGGCAAGGGCTGAGTTGTTGGCGGATATCCAGAAGGAGGGGAAAGTTTATGGTCGATGATGTTCTCATCAATAAAGCAGCCAGCATTGAACGGTGCGTTGCTCGCGCCCGTCAGGAATACGATAAAGATCCCACCAGCTTCGCCACAGATTTCACACGCCAGGATGCGGCGATTTTGAATATTCAGCGTGCCTGTGAGGCAGCGCTGGACATGGGCCAACACTTGATTCGTCGTGAGCGCCTGGGGGTTCCACAAGGGGCTCGTGACGTGTTTGAGTTGTTGTGTCAGGGCGGTTGGGTCAATCCTGCGTTGCTGACCAACCTGAAGAACATGGTCGGGTTCCGTAACATTGCTGTTCACGAGTACCAGACGCTTCAGTTGCCGATTACCGTAGCGATCATCACAAAACACCTGGGTGAATTTCTAGCATTTAGTTCGCATATTTTGACCAAGGATGCTGGGTTGGAAAATAAACAGGTCTAATCTGTAAATTTTCCCCTCCCTCTGAATAAGTTTTCCTGCTGCGGTGTTCACCACACAGACCACCCAGGAAACGCCCATGAACAGCCCCGCCGACCGCTACGACCGCCTGACCCGCACCTTCCACTGGCTAACCGCCGCGTTGGTGATCTTCATGTTCGCCAGCGCCCACATCTGGGAAAACCTGGAAAAAGGCACGCCACTGCGCAAAGGCCTGCAATCCGTCCATATCTCCCTCGGCATCGCCATGGCAGTGCTGATCGCGGCACGTATCCTCTGGCGGCTGTTCGGTGGTAATCACCCAAAGGCCGACAACCACCCTGCGCTTAACCTGGCCGCCAAGATCGCCCACGGCTGTCTATACCTGTTACTACTGACGCAAGTGACCCTGGGCTTCCTGTTCCGCTGGGCCCAGGGCGAGCCGTTCAACTTTT
>NZ_JAXCIS010000019.1:0-31593 GCF_034044025.1 Pseudomonas sp. SED1 | reverse complement strand
CCGGTTTCTTCAGTTAGGTGTGGGAAACATCCGCGATGGCTTCGGCCAACAGCGTCAACCGCGTCGCATCAATCCCCGCCACGTTCGCACGCCCGGAATTGACCATATACACGCTGTGCTTCTCCCGCAGTTGCTTCACCTGTTCCGCACTCAACCCGGTATAGGAAAACATCCCGCGTTGCGCCGCGATATGCGCAAACCGCTCCGACAATCCGTGGGGCGCCAGCGCCTCCACCAACCCGGAACGCAACTGCGCAATCCGCGCCCGCATCCCTTCAACCTCATCAGCCCAGCGCTTTTTCAGCTCAGCATCACCGAGAATGGTCGCCACGACTGCCGCACCATGATCCGGCGGCGTCGACCACAAGTTCCGCGCAATAAACGCCAGTTGGCTGCGCACATCCGTCAGCTTCTCGGCGTTCGCCGCGCACACAATCAGCGCGCCTACACGGTCACTGTACAAGCCGAAGTTCTTCGAGCAGGAACTGGTGATCAGCACTTCAGGCAGCTCAGCCGCCAACAGCCGCACCGCCCACGCATCCTGTTCCAGGCCATCGCCAAAACCCTGATAGGCAAAGTCGATCAGCGGCAGCAGCTCGCGCTCTTTGACGATCTTCAGCACCTGGCGCCAGTCATCCTGGGACAGGTCGAAGCCGGTCGGGTTGTGGCAGCAGGCGTGCAGCAGCACCACATCGCCCTTGGGTACCGTGGACAGCGTGGCCAGCATCGCCGCTACATCCAGGCGATTGTCGCTGCCCACATACGGGTAATGGCTGACCTTGAGCCCGGCCTTGGCGAAGATGGTTTCGTGAATCGGCCAGGTCGGGTTGCTCAGCCATACGCCACGGCCGGGCAGGCTGTGGGCGATAAAGTCGGCGCTCAGGCGCAGCGCGCCGGTGCCGCCTGGCGTCTGCGTGGCGCCGGCGCGACGTTCACTCAGTAGCGGCGAACCAGCGCCCAGCACCAACTCACTGATCAGCGTGCCGAACGCGGCATTGCCATGGCCGCCGATGTAAGTCTTGGTGGTTTGTTGCTCCACCAGGCGCTGCTCGGCCAGTTTCACCGAATACGGGATCGGCGTCAGGCCCTGGTCGTCCTTATACACGCCCACGCCGAGGTCGAACTTGTTCGGGTTTGGGTCCTGGGCGTACAACTCCATCAGCCCGAGGATCGGGTCTCCGGGCACCCGGCCAATCGCGTCAAAATGCATTACTTGCGGCCCTCGGCATCCTTGGCCACTTCGTCGGTGCGCGCGGCCATGATGAAGTCGTTGCGGTGCAGGCCCTTGATGGAGTGGCTCCACCAGGTCACGGTGACTTTGCCCCATTCGGTGAGCAGGCCCGGGTGGTGGCCTTCAGCTTCGGAGATCACGCCCACGGCGTTGGTGAAGGCCAGGGCGAATTTGAAGTTCTTGAACAGGAAGACCTTTTCCAGCTGCATCACGCCATCGCGTACTTCGATGTTCCAGTCGGGGATCTGTTTGATCAGCACCGGCAACTCTTCGTCGCTGACTTGCGGGGCGTCGGCGCGGCAGGCTTCGCAGTGGGCTTGGTTCAAGGTGGTCATGTGGGGATTCCTGAAATCGAGTGTTTGGAAAACGGTCGTCAGTGGCGTCACCCTAAAGCAACGCGGGGCCAGGGAACAGACTCACCTGGCCCGAAAAGCCACGGCTCAAGCCGCTTTTGGCTTGGGCGGAAACTTCGGTGCGTGTAGGCCGAGCTGCATCCCGCGTTCAACCATGCCCATGATGTCTTCCTGCGCCACTTCGAACAGGCGCTTGAGGTTGGGCAAGGCGAAGTACAGCGGTTGCAGGATGTCGATGCGGTACGGCGTGCGCATCGCTTCCAGCGGGTCGAAGGCTTGATGCTCGGGCTCGTCCGAGAGGCAGTACACGGTCTCCTTGGGTGAAGACAGGATGCCGCCGCCGTAGATGCGCCGGCCTTCGGGCGTGTCCACCAGGCCGAATTCGATGGTCATCCAGTACAGGCGCGCCAGGTACACGCGCTGTTCCTTGGTCGCGGCCAGGCCGAGCTTGCCGTAGGTGTGGGTGAATTCCGCGAACCAGGGGTTGGTCAGCAGTGGGCAGTGGCCGAAGATCTCGTGAAAAATGTCCGGTTCCTGCAGGTAATCCAGCTCTTCACGGGTACGAATAAACGTCGCTACCGGAAACTGCTTGTTGGCGAGCAATTCGAAAAAGGTCTGGAAGGGGATCAGCGCCGGCACCCGGGCGACTTGCCAGCCGGTGGTCTCGGCCAGCACTTTGTTGACCTCCGCCAGTTGCGGAATGCGGTCATGGGGCAGGCCGAGCTTGTCGATGCCGTCCAGGTATTCCTGGCAGGCGCGGCCCTCGATCACTTTCAGTTGCCGCGTGATCAGGGTGTTCCACACCGCATGTTCTTCGGGCGGATAGTCGATAAAACCGTTCGCGTCGGGCTCGCGGGCCACGTACTGCGTCTGCTTCATACTGCTCTCCTGCTAGGCATTCGTTCTTGTTATGTCCTGGGATGAGCCTATTGATACGCCGCCTGGGCCAGGAAGCCATCCTCCTGCGCCATAGGTCCGTAGGAAAACTTACCGGGTTTCGTAAAATTTTCGTTACGCTTAAGGTGATTCGCTGTGTATGTGGCGTGTTTTGGGTGTGAATCGCCTCACGGCTGTCACATAATCTTGACGATTATCTGCGCCCAGCGGCAAATAGACGCAGCGCCTTCACTTCTTCGGGCCTTCTCATGCGTATCAAAGTGCATTGCCAGAACCGCATCGGCATCCTGCGGGACATCCTCAACCTGCTGGTGGAGTACGGCGTCAACGTCGCCAAGGGCGAGGTCGGCGGCGAACACGGCAACGCCATTTACCTGTACTGCCCGAACCTGGTGAACCTGCAATTCCAGGCATTGCGCCCGCAGTTCGAAGCGATTGCCGGGGTATTTGGCGTCAAGCGGGTAGGGCTGATGCCCAGCGAGCGTCGGCATATGGAACTGAATGCGCTGCTGGGCGCGCTGGAATTTCCGGTGCTGTCCATCGACATGGGCGGCTCCATCGTCGCCGCCAACCGTGCGGCGGCGCAGTTGCTCGGGGTGCGGGTGGATGAGGTGCCAGGCATTCCGTTGTCGCGCTACGCCGAAGATTTCGATTTGCCGGAACTGGTACGGGCCAGCAAGTCGCGGATCAATGGCCTGCGGGTCAAGGTCAAGGGCGATGTGTTCCTGGCCGATATTGCCCCGCTGCAATCCTCTGAACATGACGACAGCGAAGCCATGGCCGGCGCCGTGCTGACCCTGCACCGCGCCGACCGCGTGGGTGAGCGTATCTACAATGTGCGCAAGCAGGAGCTGCGGGGCTTCGACAGCATTTTCCAAAGCTCCAAAGTCATGGCCGCCGTGGTCCGTGAAGCCCGGCGCATGGCGCCGTTGGATGCCCCTCTATTAATAGAAGGCGAAACCGGCACCGGCAAAGAGCTGCTGGCCCGCGCCTGTCACCTGGCCAGCCCCCGCGGGCAGTCGCCATTGATGGCGCTTAATTGCGCCGGGTTGCCGGAGTCGATGGCCGAGACCGAGTTGTTTGGTTACGGGCCTGGCGCGTTTGAAGGGGCGAGGGCGGAGGGCAAGTTGGGGCTGTTGGAGCTGACGGCGGGCGGCACGTTGTTTCTCGACGGTGTCGGGGAAATGAGTGCGCGGTTGCAGGTGAAGTTGCTGCGCTTTCTGCAGGACGGCTGCTTCCGCCGGGTAGGCAGTGATGAAGAGGTGTACCTGGATGTGCGGGTGATCTGCGCGACGCAGGTGGACCTTTCCGAACTGTGCGCCCGGGGCGAATTTCGCCAGGACCTTTACCATCGTCTCAATGTGCTCTCGCTGCATATCCCGCCGCTGCGCGAATGCCTCGATGGTTTGCCGCCGCTGGTGGAACACTTTCTGGATCAGGCCAGCCGGCAGATCGGCTGCCCGCTGCCCAAGCTGGCGCCGGCGGCGATGGATCGCCTCAGCCATTACCACTGGCCGGGGAATGTGCGGCAGTTGGAGAACGTGCTGTTCCAGGCGGTTTCGTTGTGTGAGGGCGGCACCGTCAAGACTGAGCACATTCGCCTGCCGGACTATGGCGTGCGCCAGCCGCTGGGGGATTTCTCCCTTGAAGGTGGGCTGGAGGAGATTGTTGGGCGCTTCGAGAAGGCGGTGCTGGAGCAGCTGTATGCCGAGCATCCCAGCAGCCGTCTGCTGGGTAAGCGCCTGGGTGTATCCCACACCACCATTGCCAACAAGTTGCGGGACTACGAAGTGCTCAAGGCCGAACGCGGTTAAACCTGTGGGAGCGGGCTCGCGAATGCGGTCTGACAGTCGCCCTATGTACAGACTGACCCACCGCATTCGCGAGCAAGCCCGCTCCCACATTGGTTCTTTGTCGGTCTTGATACCTGCGCTTGCCGTTAGCGGCATAAGTCCGCCGTTTTTTCGACTCTCCTCCAGTCGTCATTTGCGCAACCCAAACCGCAAACCCCCGCCCCGCCTGGACTTTTCCGTATTTCCAAAAGTTGGTTCGCAAATTGCTTAAGCCTCATCAGTACAGCGGTGGACGGCAAGCGTCCGTCAGAAAGAGGAAAGAGCGTGGATAAGTACCTTTACGTGGCAATGACCGGCGCCAGCCAGAATGCACTGGCGCAGAAGGCCCACGCCAACAACTTGGCGAACGTTTCCACCAATGGTTTTCAGCGTGACCTGGAACAGGCGCGTTCGATGCCGGTGTTCGGTGACAGCTTTCCGGCGCGGGCCTTTGCCTTGACCGAGCGCCCAGGCACGGACTTTTCCCCTGGCGCGATGATTGAAACCGGCCGTGACCTCGACGTGGCCGTCAGCGGCGATGGCTGGATGGCCGTGCAAACCCCGGATGGCGGTGAATCCTACGTGCGCAGCGCCAGCATGAACGTCGATGCGTTGGGCGTGCTGCGGGCCGGCAACGGGATGCCGATCATGGGCAACGGTGGTCCGATTGCCGTGCCGCCCCAGCAGCAGATCGAAGTCGGCCAGGACGGCACCATCAGCATCCGCGCCATGGGCGAAGGCCCACGGGTGATGGCTGAAGTAGACCGGATCAAGCTGGTGCAGCCCGACCTCAAGAACATGACCAAGGGCCTCGACGGCACCATTCACACCAAGGATGGCCAGCCGGCGCAAGCCAATGCCAACGTCAAGCTGACGTCGGGCTTCCTGCAGGCGAGCAACGTGAACGCGGTTGAAGAAATGACGGCGGTACTGGCTCTGTCCAAGCAGTTCGAATTGCACATCAAGATGATGAACAGCGCCAAAGAAGACGACCAGGCCATGACCCGCGTCCTGGCAATGAGCTGATAGCAGCCACACACTAATTTTGTAGCGCGGCGCCATAAAACAGGCGCACGAAGGAGAAGAACATGCTTCCGGCTCTATACGTTGCCAAAACCGGTTTGTCCGCCCAGGACACCAACCTGACCACCATTTCCAACAACCTGGCCAACGTGTCGACCACGGGTTTCAAACGTGACCGCGCCGAGTTCCAGGACTTGCTCTATCAGATCAAGAAGCAGCCTGGCGCCCAGTCGACCCAGGACAGCGAATTGCCGTCGGGCCTGCAACTGGGTACCGGTGTGGCGATTGTTGGCACCCAGAAAAACTTCAGCGCCGGTAACTTGCAGCAAACCGGTCAGCCGCTGGACCTGGCAGTCAACGGCAAGGGCTTCTTCCAGATCCTGCAGCCGGACGGCACCACCACCTACACCCGCGACGGTACGTTCCACCTGGACTCCAACGGCCAGGTCGTGACGGCCAACGGCTTCGCGCTGGAGCCGGCGATTGTGGTGCCGAACAACGCCCAGACCTTCACCGTCGGCAACGACGGCACCGTGTCGATCACCGTGGCCGGCAACCCGGCCTCCCAGGTGATCGGCAACCTGCAAACCGCCGACTTCATCAACCCGGCCGGCCTGCAGGCGATCGGTAACAACCTGTTCCTGGAAACCGCGTCCAGCGGCGCGCCGCAAATCGGCACCCCGGGCCTCAACGGCTTTGGTACCACCCTGCAAAGCACCCTGGAAACGTCCAACGTCAGCACCGTTGAAGAGATGGTCAACATGATCACCACTCAACGCGCCTACGAGATGAACTCCAAGGTGATTTCCACCGCCGACCAGATGCTTTCGTTCGTAACGCAGAATCTGTAATCAAGTCTATGGGGCGTCCTTGAAGGCGCCTGCAACACCGTGAGGTATGGGTCATGAATCGCTATGTTTCTGTTTTGGCATTGAGTGGGATTGCTGTGCTCGCGGGCTGTGTCGCCCCGACGCCAAAGCCCAATGACCCGTACTATGCGCCGGTGCTGCCGCGCACGCCGCTGCCGGCTGCCGCCAACAATGGCTCGATCTACCAGGCCGGTTTCGAACAGAACCTGTACAGCGACCGCAAGGCGTTCCGGGTGGGTGACATCATCACCATCACGCTGAACGAGAAGACCCAGGCGAGCAAGAACGCCAACTCGCAGATCGGCAAGACCAGCAAGACCAGCATCGGCCTGACCTCGTTGTTTGGCGGTGGCCTCAATACCAACAATCCGGTAGGCAGCGGTGACTTGAGCCTCGACGCCGGCTACAGCGGCGACCGCGCCACCAACGGCAAAAGTGCGGCGGGGCAGGGCAACAGCCTGACCGGTTCGATCACCGTGACCGTGGCCGACGTGCTGCCCAACGGCATCATTGCCGTCCGTGGCGAGAAGTGGATGACCCTCAACACCGGTGACGAACTGGTGCGCATTGCAGGCATGGTTCGCGCTGACGATATCTCCACCGACAACACCGTGCCGTCGACACGGATTGCCGATGCACGCATCACCTACTCGGGTACGGGTTCGTTTGCTGACGCCAGTCAGCCGGGCTGGTTTGACCGTTTCTTCCTTAGCCCGCTGTTCCCTTTCTAGGTGATCACTTTGAACTTCAAACAGCTGATGGCTGCGATGTTGCTGCTGGCCCTGAGCGCAGGCGCCCAGGCTGAGCGCTTGAAAGACATCGCGAGCATTTCCGGCGTACGGTCCAACCAGTTGATCGGCTACGGCCTGGTGGTGGGGCTTAACGGCACCGGCGACCAGACCACCCAGACCCCGTTCACCTTGCAGACCTTCAACAACATGCTCTCGCAGTTCGGCATTAAGGTACCGCCGGGTTCGGGCAACGTGCAGTTGAAGAACGTCGCGGCAGTGTCCATCAGTGCTGACTTGCCGCCGTTCGCCAAGCCGGGGCAGGTGGTCGACATCACCGTCTCGTCCATGGGTAACTCGAAAAGCCTGCGGGGCGGCACCTTGCTGATGACCCCGCTCAAAGGTATCGACGGCAACGTCTACGCGATTGCCCAGGGCAACCTGGTGGTGGGCGGCTTTGATGCCGAAGGCCGTGACGGTTCGAAGATCACTGTCAACGTGCCGTCGGCCGGCCGGATTCCCGGCGGTGCCTCGGTGGAGCGCACCGTGCCCAGCGGCTTCAACCAGGGCAACAGCCTGACCCTGAACCTCAACCGTTCGGACTTCACCACCGCCAAGCGCGTGGTCGACAAGATCAATGAGCTGCTCGGCCCGGGCGTGGCCCAGGCCATCGACGGCGGTTCGGTGCGTGTCACCGCACCGCTGGACCCAAGCCAGCGTGTTGACTACCTGTCTCTGCTGGAAAACCTTGAGGTTGACCCGGGTCAGGCGGTGGCGAAAGTCATCATCAACTCGCGGACCGGCACCATCGTGATTGGCCAGAACGTCAAGGTATCGCCAGCGGCGGTGACCCACGGCAGCCTGACCGTGACCATCACCGAAGACCCGATCGTCAGCCAGCCTGGCCCGTTGTCCAACGGCCAGACCGCCGTGGTCCCCCGTTCGCGGGTGAATGCCCAGCAGGAAGCCAAGCCGATGTTCAAGTTCGGCCCTGGTACCACCCTGGACGAGATTGTCCGCGCGGTGAACCAGGTGGGCGCAGCGCCTGGCGACTTGATGGCGATCCTCGAAGCATTGAAACAGGCCGGCGCCTTGCAAGCCGACCTGATCGTGATCTGACGCCATGGCCATGGACATGCGCAAAAGCGGCCTGACCAGCACGGCGGACTCGGGTTCTTATTCCGACCTCAACCGGCTGAACCAGTTGAAGTTCGGCGACAAGAACAGCGACGGCAACATGCGCAAGGTCGCGCAGGAATTCGAGTCGCTGTTTCTCGGCGAGATGCTCAAGTCCATGCGCTCGGCCACCGAAGCCCTGGGCAAGGACAACCCGCTGAATACACCGGCGGCCAAGCAGTACCAGGAAATGTACGACCAGCAGTTGGCGGTCTCCTTGTCTCGCGAGGGCGGTGGTATCGGCCTGGCGGACGTGCTGCTGCGCCAGATGCAGAAGAACAAACCGGTGGACGCCCAGGCGGCCACCTTGCAAGGCCCGGCGGTTCCCGCGAAGAAGGTGGATGTGCCGACCGAAATTGCCGCTGGTACCAAGGCTGATGGCCCGCTGGGCCGCAGCAATGGTCAGCGGCCATTGTGGGCGTACCGCGTGGCGGTGCCTGAGGGCACCGGCTCCCACGCCAACGACATGGCGCTGATGAACCAGCGCCGTATCTCGTTGCCGAGCAAACTGACGGATCGCCTGCTGGCCGGCATCGTGCCGGGTGCCGATGCCACTACCACCGCCAAAGCTGCGCCGCTGCGTAACAGCGCCGCCGATGACGGTGTGGTCAACAGTTCCGCCCGCAGCCTTGCCGCACTGCCCCCTCACGGGCAGATGCAGGTTTACGGTCGCGCTGTGGCTCAGCCGCCGCTGGCGCCAGCGAAAAAAGCCTTCAGCTCGCAGGACGAATTTGTCGCCACCATGTTGCCAATGGCCAAGCAGGCCGCCGCACGGATTGGCATCGACCCACGCTACCTGGTGGCCCAGGCCGCTTTGGAAACCGGTTGGGGTAAATCGGTGATGCGTGCCACGGACGGTACCAGCAGTCATAACCTGTTCGGCATCAAGGCCGGCCAGAGTTGGCAGGGCGAACAGGCCCGGGCAATCACCAGCGAGTTTCGTGACGGGGCGATGGTCAAGGAGACGGCGCAGTTCCGTTCCTACAACTCTTACCAGGACAGCTTCCATGACCTGGTGACGTTGCTGCAAAGCAATGATCGCTATAAAGAAGTTGTGAAATCAGCCGACAACCCGGAACAGTTTGTGCGCGAGTTGCAAAAAGCCGGTTATGCAACCGACCCGGATTACGCCAGCAAGATTTCGCAGATCGCAAAAACGATGAACAGCTACCAGAACTACGCTGCCGCGGGCGCTTCCACTCATTTATAAGGTCTGAATCATGAGTTTGCTCAATATCGGGATGTCGGGGCTCAACGCCGCCCAAGGATCGTTGTCGGTCTTAAGTAACAACATCGCCAACGTCAACACCCCGGGATACTCGCGTCAGCAGACCACCCAGAACGCCAGTGCGTCGAATGCGTTCGGCGGTGTGTTCATCGGCACCGGTACGACCCTGGCGGATGTGCGCCGGGTGTACAACGACTTCCTGAACACCGCTTACCAGAACAGCACCGCCCTTAATAGCGACGCCAACGCCTACCTGGGCCAGGCCAGTGCGATCGACAAGACCCTGTCGGACAAGAGCACCGGCATGTCGGCCGTGCTCAGCGCCTTTTTCGCAGCAGCGCAGACTGCTGCGGCCACCCCCAGTGACGTGTCCGCCCGGCAATTGCTGGTGACCAGTGCCCAGACCTTGAGCAACCGGTTCAACGCGATTTCCTCGCAGTTGACCCAACAGAAAGAAAGCATCAACGGCCAGTTGAGCACCATGAGCGATCAGGTCAACAAGCTGACCTCCTCGATTGCGTCCCTGAACAAGCAAATTTCCCAGGTCCAGGGCTCGACGAGCAACGCGCCCGCCAACCTGCTGGATGCGCGTAACGAAGCGGTGCGCTCGCTCAATGAGCTGATCGGTGTCACGGCCACTGAAAAGGACGGCCAGGTCAACATCACCACCGGCACCGGGCAGTCGCTGGTAGACGGTGATGTCGCCAATACCATTTCCGCAGTGCCGAGCAAGAACGACAGCAGCCAGTACACCATCCAGATCAACATGGGCAGCACGTCCATGGACATCGGTTCGGTGGTCAGCGGTGGCAGCATTGGCGGCCTGATGCGTTATCGCAGTGATGTGCTGATGCCCGCGATCAATGACCTTGGCCGACTGGCCATCGTCACCGCCGATACCATCAACAACCAGTTGGGCCAGGGCCTGGACCTGAACGGTGATTTCGGCTCTTCGCTGTTCAGCGATATCAACAGTGCGGCGGCCATCTCCCAGCGTAGCCAGGGGACCGCGGGTAACAGCGCCGGCTCCGGCAACCTGAATGTGTCGATTGCCGACAGCAGCAAGCTGACGACCTACGACTACAAGGTCACGTTCACCAGCGGCAACCTGTACAACGTGGTGCGTTCCGACGGCAAGGCCATGGGCTCGTTCGATACCGCTACCACGCCGCCGCCGGTGATTGACGGTTTCACCCTGGCGCTGGATGGCAAAGGGCCGATGGCGGCGGGTGACAGCTTCAAGGTCAGCCCCACCAGCAATGGCGCCAGCGGGATCGGCGTCGACCTGACGGACCCGAATAAACTCGCGTTCGCCGGCCCATTGGCGGGTGTTGCCGGCAAGAACAGCGGCACCGGCACGTTCACGCCACCGCAATTGACGGTGCCGCTGGATATTCACGGCGGCGCCGACACGGCCCAATTGCGCACGGGGATCGAGAACTCGATGCCGGTGAAAATGGTGTTCGGCGATAAGGCCGCGGACGGCACCCAGCCGTACACCGTCACCGACGCCCAAGGCTTCAAGATCGGCACCGGCAGCATCATTCCGGGCCAGGGCAACAAGATCACCATCAATGTGCCGATGCGCGATGCCAGCGGCGCCGTGATCACCGGCAAGAGCTTCAGTTTTGATACCACCGTTGGCGGCTCGCCGGCCAATAACGACAGCACCACCTTCTCCTTCAACAGTGGCGCCACCTCCGACGGCCGCAACGCCCAGTCGCTGCTGGCGCTGCAAACCAAGGCAACCGTCGGCGTGACGGACGGCAACGGGGGCGTGAGCCTGGTCAGTGCCAACAGCCGCCTGGTGTCCCAAGTGGGTTCCAAGGCTGCCCAGGCCAATACCGACAGTACCGCGACGGGCGCGCTGCTGACGGCGAACAAGGCGGCTGCCAACTCGGTGTCCCAGGTCAACCTGGATGAAGAGGCGGGCGACATGATCAAGTTCCAGCAGTACTACACCGCGTCGTCGCAGATCATCAAGGCGGCGCAGGAAACCTTCAGCACACTGATCAACGCACTTTAAGGGAGTCTGGGACGATGCGTATTTCTACACAGCAGTATTTCGACACCAGCTCCGCCAAATACCAGGACAACTATTCCGGTGTGGTGAAGGCCCAGGACCAGGCGAGTTCCGGCGTCCGGGTGCAGACCGCTTCCGATGACCCGGTGGCCGCTGCCCAGTTGTTGATGTTGCAGCAGCAGAAAGACATGTTGGGGCAATACAACACCAACATCACCACCCTGCAAAACTCCCTGACCAACGAAGAGAGCGTGCTGCAGAGCATCAACACCGCGTTGCAGACAGCCCAGGGCTTGGCGCAGCAGGCCGGTAACATCGGCAAAAGCGATGACGATCGCAAGGCGATTGCCGCCCAGGTCGGCGCGCTTGAGGACCAGGTGTTGGGCTTGCTCAACTCCAAGGACTCCAGCGGCAACTACATGTTCTCCGGTGCCAAGACCGATACGCCGCCGTACACCCGCAACAATGACGGCACCTACACCTATCAGGGTGACGAGACGCCCCTGAGCCTGCAGATTTCGAACAACCTCTCGATCTCCATGGGCGATACCGGCAAGGCTTTGCTTGAAAGCTCGTCCAACACCGGTCGCACTCAGGCAACGTTGCTGCCGCCTGCCGTGAACGACGGCACGGTGGGGATCTCGGCGGGCCTGGTCACGTCGAGCACGAAGTTTGCCAACAGCTTTTCCGATGGCCAGCCGTACAAGCTGACCTTCGCCAGCAGCACTCAATACAGCGTGACCGACAAGGACGGCAACGACGTCACCTCTGAGATCACCGGCAACGGTACGTTTGACTCCACCAAGGAAGGCTCCTCCAGCGTCAGCCTGCGGGGCGTCACGTTCGACATCCGGCTGAACCTGGGCAAGGACGTTGCGCCGGGCGCGGCGTCCGATGCGTTGGTGGCGGGCAAGGAATTCTCCCTGGCAACCAAGCCCGACAGCTTCAGTATCTCGCGTACGGCAAGCAATCCGTCCACCGCGCAACTGACTGGCGGCAGCGTCACGGACCCGGCGGCTTATACCAGCACCTTTCCCAACTCGGGGGCGGTCATCAAGTTCACCAGTGGCACCGATTACCAGGTGTTCGCCCAGCCGTATAGTGCCGACAGCAAGGCCATTGCCAGCGGCACCATGGCTGCCGGCGCGACGTCGATCACCACGGCCGGCCTGACCTTTGGTGTGAGTGGCACGCCAGGCGCCGGTGACCAGTTCTCGGTCGGCGCCACCAGCAACAAGAACATGAATGCCCTGGATACCCTGAGCCAATTGCGCAAGGCCCTGGAAACCCCGGCGGACGGCAATCCGGTTGCCTTGAACAACCTCAAGGACGTGGTCGCCACGAGTATTGGCAACCTGGGCAACGCTTCGGCGCAGATCGATCAGGTACGCGGCTCCATTGGTGCACGGCAGAACGCCATGGATATCCAGAGCACGGAAAACACCAGCCTGGGCCTGGCCAACACGTCCACCATGTCGTCCCTGGCCAACGTTGATATGGGGCAAGCGGCAATTGACCTGACCTTGCAGCAGACCATGCTGCAGGCCTCGCAACTGGCGTTCGTGAAAATCTCCCAGCTGAGCCTGTTCAGCAAGATGTGATTCGGCGGCTGTAAACTTGCGGCTCACCCTGGAAACGGGGTGAGCCGTTGTCGTTTCTGGCGTTTGTATGTCCCCGTGTTTCGCACAAAGCGCAGAAAATTGAGTGACCTGTGAGTCATAAAGCGCATCTTCACTGTATCGTGTGAAAAGGATAGGTCGTCGCCAGGTCTCCGCGAGGGCCTGCCGCCAGGGTTAAAGGCGGTTTTCGGCGAGTTTTTTGCGGGGTTATCCCCATTATTGTCAGCACCCGGCGATGTGTTCCGCGGGGTGTTCTCCAGCTATTTAGTATTGGGAAGCCACAATGATTGGCATAAAAAGCATCGCCAGTTACGTGCCGGCAGACGGGATCGATAACTACGCCCAGGGTGCCAAATTCGCCAAGGATGAAGAGTTCATCATTGGCAAGATCGGTTCGGCGTTCCTGCCGCGCAAGGATGCTGCACAGGAAACCTCCGATCTGTGCGTCGAGGCGGTCAACGCCTTGTTTGCCAACAACCCGGATTTGAAGCGCGAATCCATTGATGTGCTGATCGTCGTCACCCAGAACGGCGACGAAGAGGGTTTGCCTCACACCGCCGCCATCGTCCAGGACAAGTTGGGCCTGACGACGAACGTGGCGGCCTTTGATATTTCCCTGGGCTGCTCGGGCTATGTCTACGGCATCTATGCGATGAAGGGCTTCATGGAAGCCACTGGCCTGAAAAACGGCCTGTTGGTCACCGCCGATCCGTACTCGAAGATCGTCGACCCGGAAGACCGCAACACCACCATGCTGTTTGGTGATGCCGCGACGGCCACCTGGATGGGCGAAGACGCGCCCTGGCAGTTGGGCAAGGCCAAGTTCGGTACTGACGGTTCGGGTGCGCCGCACTTGAAGGTCAGTGATGGCGTGTTCTTCATGAATGGCCGCCAGGTATTCAACTTCGCCTTGCTCAAGGTTCCGGCGCATTTGCATGAGCTGCTCAACGAATCGGACCTCAAGGCTGACGAGATTGACGCGTTCTGCATTCACCAGGGCAGTGCGGCGATTGTCGACGCCGTGGCCCGGCGTTTTGAAGATGCACCGGTGGACAAGTTCATCAAGGACATGGTCGAGACCGGCAACACCGTGTCCTCGAGCATTCCGCTGCTGCTGGAAAAACACATGCTCGACTCCACCTGGAAGCGCGTCGCCATCAGTGGTTTTGGCGTAGGCCTGTCCTGGGGCTCGGCGATTTTGCATCGCCCTTGATGCCTTAAAGGCGCTGCACAAAAAAACGCCCATGATCGAAAGATCATGGGCGTTTTTTATTTGGCGCCAAAAAGCCAGCAATTGCGGGGGTTTGGGCTATCGTAAATGCTTGAATTACAAGGGGTGGCATCGTGCTAGTAAAAAAAATCAAAAAAGTCCTCAAGCAACCTGCTTTCACGACGATAACTATTACGAAGGTTCTCTAGGCCACACCCGGCGGTTGCCAGGGCCGGAAGCCGCAGTAAACAACCCACGAGGATTTCGTCATGGCTTTAACAGTAAACACTAACCTTGCTTCGTTGAACGTTCAGAACAACCTGAACAAGGCTTCCGGCGCCCTGCAAACTTCCATGCAGCGTCTGTCCTCCGGCCTGCGTATCAACAGCGCCAAAGACGATGCGGCCGGCCTGCAAATCTCCAACCGTCTGACCAGCCAGATCAACGGCCTGGGCGTTGCAATCAAAAACGCCAACGACGGCAGCTCGATTGCTCAGACCGCTGAAGGCGCCATGCAGCAGTCCACCAACATCCTGCAAAGCATGCGTACCCTGGCTCTGCAATCCGCCAACGGCTCGCCAAGCGCTGACGACCGTAAGTCGAACCAGGCTCAATACGCAGCACTGACTGCTGAATTGACCCGTATCGCTACCACCACTACTTTCGGTGGCAAGAACCTGCTGGACGGTTCTTTCGGTACTACTTCGTTCCAGGTCGGCGCCAACGCCAACCAGACCATCGACATGAGCATCGGTAACGTTGCAGCCAACAACATTGGTTCGCAGCAGCTGAAATCCCAAGGCGTTGCTCCAAGCGCAACAGGCGTTGCCGGCGGCGCACTCACCGTTACCGGTGGCGGCCAGTCCAAGAGCCTGACCATCGCTGCCAGTGCTTCGGCCCAGCAGATCGCTGCGCAAATGAACGGCGCTGTAGGCGGCCTGGCTGCTACTGCCAGCACTGTTGCCCAGTTCACCATTGACTCCACTGCCATCGCTGCTGCAACCCCTGCCAGCGCCAACTTCACCTTGAAAGTCGGTAGCGGTGCTGCGGTCCAGTTCACTGGCGTAACCAGCGCTTCTGACCTGGCTGACCAACTGAAGTCCAACGCTGCCAAGCTGGGCATCACCGTTAACTTCGATTCGACCACCAAGGCACTGTCGGTCAAGTCCGATACCGGTGAGAACCTGACCTTCAACGCTGGCGACGCCGGTGCTGTTGCAGGTATCAAGGTTGCCACCCTGGATGGTACCGGTACTGCCGGCACTGCCGTTGCACTGGATGCCGGTCCGATCATCGCCACTGGTGCAGTGTCGCTGAACTCCTCCAGCAGCTACTCGCTGAGCGGCGCTGGCGTGACGGGTCTGTTCGCAGCTACTGGTACTGCTGCCAACTCCACCAAAACCACCGTCAACAACACTGACATCACCACTGCTGCCAACGCACAGAACTCGATCGACGTGATCACCCAGGCGATCTCGGACATCGACTCCCAGCGTGCCGGTCTCGGTGCTGTACAAAACCGTTTCGACAACACCGTTGCCAACCTGCAGAGCATCTCCGACAACTCCAGCGCCGCTCGCGGTCAGATCCAGGACGTTGACTACGCTGCTGAAACTGCTCAGTTGACCAAGCAACAAACCCTGCAACAGGCTTCCACTGCGATCCTGTCCCAGGCCAACCAACTGCCATCCGCTGTACTGAAGCTGCTTCAGTAATAGCCATCGGTAGATGACTGACGGAAGGGCGCGTTTACGTGCCCTTTTGTCTTTTGCGTGATGAGGAGATTGGACATGGACATGAGCGTCAAGTTGAACCAGTCTTATCCTGCTGCCCCAACGCCACAGAGTGCGCCTGCCCCTGTGACTGCCGACTTGCAGACCCCCAAGGTTGATGCAACCGTCGCAACAGTAAAGCCCAAGCAGGAAACGAAACCGGACGACCTGGAAAAGGCCGTCAACGATATTCGCAAATTTGTCCAGGCTGCCCAGCGCAACCTGGATTTTTCCATTGATGACTCCACCCATCAGGTGGTGGTCAAGGTCATTGCGACCGACAGTGGCGAGGTCATTCGTCAGATCCCGTCGGAAACCGCATTGAAACTCGCACAAAGTCTTCACGACGCCAGCAATGTGTTGTTTGACGCTAAAGTCTGAGCTGGCATGAATTTTGTTGCTGTAGCTGCTTGAGGCGCCGTCCGTCAAGAAAGCGCCAGCCCCGTATCAGGAGAAACATCATGGGTGATATATCCGTCAGCGGCCCGGTAACGGGCATTGATACCCAGTCTATCGTTACGGCTTTGGTGAACGCTGAGCAGGCGCCCAAGCAGTCGCAGATCAACAAGCAGTCGCAGACGCAGACCGCCCAGTTGTCCTCGATCGGCAAGATTCAAGCGGCACTCGATGCGTTCCGCGGCGCTATGGACACTATGACCAAGGACGCCAGTATCGGCGGCCTGACGGCGGCGACCACTGATGCCAACGTTTCTACCGTCACCCTGGGTGCCGGTGCTTCTGCGGGGAGCTACCTGTTGGTGGTCAACCAATTGGCGACCGCCTCGAAGATTGCTACCCAGAACTTCGCGGGTGGGGCGAAGAGCGTCGTCAATAGCGGCTCTACGGCGACGACCCTGGAGATTTCCCAGTCAGGTAAGAGCTATGGTGTCAGCGTTCCTCCTGGCGCAACGTTGCAGCAAGTGCGTGACTCGATCAACGCGCAGTACAGCAGCGCTGGCCTGAGTGCCAACATCCTGACCGACGCAACCGGTTCCCGGCTGGTCGTGACGTCGACCAATACCGGCGCCGGTACAGACATTACCCTGGGTGGTAACACCGGACTGGAAGCCGGCACTACAGTTGTCGGCGGCCCGCCGGTGAATGCGAAATACACCATTGACGGTACCGCTCAGGAGTCCAAGAGCAATACCCTGACCGAAGCAATCAGCGGCGTGACTATCAAGTTGACCGCGGTGTCCGCGTTGCCCACCGGTGTTAGCGACGAAAGCAAGCGAATAGCCTCGACCATTACGGTCACCCGCAGTAACGACACCCTGAAGAGTTCGGTAAAGGGGTTTGTCGATACCTATAACGCCTTGATGACAGCGATCGGCACTGAGACCAAAGTCACCACTAACGCGGATGGTTCTACTACGTCTGCGGCGCTGACGGGCGATGCCACGATGCGTTCCTTGCAGTCGGCCCTGCGTAACGAGCTGAACTCATTGGCGGGCTCGGGTACGTTGAAGTCCCTGGCTCAGTTTGGTGTAAACACTGACCAGACAACCGGCAAGTTGAGTATTGATGACAAGGTGTTCGGTGCGGCAATTGCCACCAACCCTACTGACATCGGCGGCATTTTCAACGGTGACAATGGCCTGCTCGCGCGTATGAAAACGGCGACCGACAGCTATGCGTTGAGCGGTACCGGGGTTCTGGCCTCGCGTTCTTCGACGCTGACGGCGAACATCAAGGACCTGCAAGTGCAGCAGGACAGCCTGACCGCGCGCATGGCTGCACTCAAGACGAGCCTGACTGCCAAGTACACTACGATGAACAGCCTGGTGGCACAGCTCACCGCTCAACGGTCGAGCGTAATGACTACGCTCAATGCGCTGAACAATCCCAAGACCGATTGATCCTCAATGAAGCCGCCCGGTGAAGTGAAAACCTTCACCGGGCGCACCTTCAGCAGACCGCCGGCTTAAAGTTTTTTGCGACACCGTCGACATAATAGTCAGAGCCCATTCTTTTTAGCTGTTGCCTGTCACGAGGTAGAAACATGAATCCCATGAGAGCCCTTCGCCAATACCAGAAGGTCAATTCCCATGCCCAGGTCTCCGAGGCCAGCCCGCACCGTCTGGTTCAGATGTTGATGGAAGGCGCGCTGGACCGCATGGCCCAGGCCAAGGGTGCCATGGCTCGTGGTGACATCGCGCAAAAAGGCCTGTTGCTGGGCAAGGCGATCGATATCCTGATTGGTTTGCGTGACGGCCTGAACCCGGAAAAAACCGATGATCCGGCCGCCTTGCAGCAATTGGATAACCTGTACGCCTACATGACTACGCGTTTGCTTGAAGCCAATACCAAGAACGATGTCGAGATGATCGACGAAGTGGCCGGCTTGATGATTACGCTCAAGGAAGGCTGGGACGGTATTGCAACACTGTAGGCCTGCTGGCCTGAGGAAGATGTCATGAGTCACGCCCTGCAACGGATTGACGAAACCCGCGAAGCCTTGATGGACGCATTGGTTGCCCGCAACTGGGACGCCATTGGCGAACTGGACCTGGGGTGCCGTGCGGTAATTGATGAGGCGCTGAGCAATGCGCCGGTGGACGAGGATGCCCTGCGGGAGAAGCTGGAGAGTTTGCTGGCGGTTTATCAGCAGCTGCTTGAGGTGACAACCGGGGAGCGCCAGGCGATATTCGAGGAGATGTCGCAGATCAACCGAGCGGAAAGTGCGTCAAAGGTTTACCATCTGTTCGGCTGAAGGCTCAGTTAATCCGAACAAGGCGCGTCATAAATTTGACTGTGCACATATTTTTGACTTAACTAGTGCTATTTTCAGACGTCAGAAAGCTGTAGCGCAGAAAATGCCTACAGCTATCTAGATTGCCCCAACTCGAGGGCATTAAGTTTTACTAGGGAAGTTGCTATTGCATGTGGCGTGAAACCAAAATTCTGCTGATCGATGACGATAGCGTTCGGCGCCGCGATCTGGCGGTGATCCTGAATTTTCTTGGCGAAGAAAATCTACCCTGCGGCAGCCATGATTGGCAGCAGGCGGTCAGCTCTTTGTCGTCGAGTCGTGAAGTCATTTGCGTGCTGATCGGTACGGTTAGCGCTCCCGGCGCCGTTCTGGGCTTGTTAAAGACACTGTCAACCTGGGATGAGTTCCTTCCGGTGTTGCTAATGGGCGATATTTCTTCTGTCGACCTGCCGGAAGACCAGCGCCGTCGTGTCCTTTCCACCCTCGAAATGCCTCCCAGCTACAGCAAATTGCTCGACTCCCTGCACCGTGCCCAGGTCTACCGCGAGATGTACGACCAGGCCCGCGAGCGTGGCCGTCACCGCGAACCCAACCTGTTCCGCAGCCTCGTCGGCACCAGCCGTGCGATCCAGCACGTGCGCCAGATGATGCAGCAAGTCGCCGACACCGATGCCAGCGTGCTGATCCTCGGCGAGTCCGGCACCGGCAAGGAAGTGGTCGCGCGCAACCTGCATTACCACTCCAAGCGCCGCGACGGGCCATTTGTGCCGGTCAACTGCGGAGCGATTCCCGCAGAGCTGCTGGAAAGCGAACTGTTCGGCCACGAGAAGGGCGCCTTTACCGGGGCGATCACCAGCCGTGCCGGGCGTTTTGAGCTGGCCAACGGCGGCACCCTGTTCCTCGACGAAATCGGCGACATGCCGCTGCCGATGCAGGTCAAGCTGCTGCGGGTTCTGCAAGAGCGCACCTTCGAGCGCGTGGGCAGCAACAAGACCCAAAGCGTCGACGTGCGCATCATTGCCGCCACCCACAAAAACCTCGAAAGCATGATCGAGGTCGGCAGCTTCCGCGAAGACCTGTACTACCGCCTCAACGTATTCCCGATCGAAATGGCGCCCCTGCGCGAGCGCGTCGAAGACATCCCGCTGCTGATGAACGAACTGATCTCGCGCATGGAACACGAAAAGCGCGGTTCGATCCGTTTCAACTCGGCGGCGATCATGTCCCTGTGCCGCCACGGCTGGCCGGGCAACGTCCGCGAGCTGGCCAACCTGGTGGAGCGCATGGCGATCATGCACCCGTACGGGGTGATCGGCGTGGTCGAGTTGCCGAAGAAATTCCGCTACGTCGACGACGAAGACGAGCAGTTGGTAGACAGCCTGCGCAGCGACCTGGAAGAGCGCGTGGCAATCAACGGCCATACGCCGGACCTCGGTTCCACCGCCATGCTGCCGCCGGAAGGCCTGGACTTGAAAGACTACCTCGGTAGCCTTGAACAAGGCCTGATTCAACAGGCCCTCGACGACGCCAACGGCATCGTCGCCCGTGCCGCCGAACGCCTGCGCATCCGTCGCACCACCCTGGTGGAGAAGATGCGCAAGTACGGCATGAGCCGCAAAGAAGGTGATGAACAGGCGGATGATTGACGCCTGTTTTTCAAGCCGCTGATTAATCAGCGGTTTTTTTTCGGCACGGGTATTGCTACAGCACTCGCAACGTTCCGTTTAACTGACGGTCAGCCAAGCGAGAGAGCATGATGCCCCACGCCGCCCAACTATCTTCGGTCCCTGACATTCAGGGGCCTGCCCCCTCCGTAGAGCAGATCAGCCGCCTTGGGCTTGAACAGGCATTTTCCCTGTTCAACCAGATGTCGAGCCAGTTGACTGACTCCTACAGCCTGTTGGAAGCGCGGGTTTCCGAGCTTAAAGGCGAGTTGGCGGTGGTCAGCGCCCAGCGCATGGAAGAGCTGGCCGAGAAAGAGCGCCTGGCCAACCGCCTGCAAAACCTCCTCGACCTGTTGCCCGGTGGCGTGATCGTTATCGACGACCAGGGCCGCGTGCGCGAAGCCAACCCGGCCGCCTGCGACATGCTGGGCCTGCCGCTGGAAGGCGAGCTGTGGCGCGAAGTCATCACCCGCTGCTTTGCGCCGCGGGAAGACGACGGCCACGAAATCTCTCTCAAGGACGGGCGCCGCTTGTCCATCGCCACCCGTTCCCTGGACGCCGAGCCCGGCCAGTTGGTGTTGCTCAACGACCTGACTGAAACCCGCCACCTGCAAGACCAATTGGCACGCCACGAGCGCCTGTCGTCCCTGGGGCGGATGGTCGCTTCCCTGGCCCATCAGATTCGTACGCCGTTGTCCGCTGCGCTGATTTACGCCAGTCATTTGACTGATGAGCAGTTGCCGGCAGCCACTCACCAGCGTTTTGCCGGTCGCTTGAAGGAGCGTTTGCACGAGCTGGAGCATCAAGTGCGCGACATGCTGGTGTTTGCCCGCGGCGAATTGCCGCTGACCGATCGCGTCACCCCGGCCGTGTTGATGCAGTCCCTGCAAGCCGCAGCCGCCACCCATATCCAGGAAGCGTCAGTCCGTTGGCAGTGCGACAGCCATCACGGCGAGTTGCTGTGCAACCGCGACACGCTGGTAGGCGCGCTGCTCAACCTGATCGAAAACGCGACCCAGGCCAGCGGCCCCGGGGCGCGGCTCAAGGTTCACCTGTACAACCGTGGCGACACCCTGCGCCTGAGCATCAGCGACAGTGGCAGCGGGATTGACCCGGTGGTGCTGCAACGCCTCGGCGAACCTTTTTTCACCACCAAAACCAACGGTACCGGCCTGGGCCTGACCGTGGTCAAGGCAGTCGCCCGTGCCCATCAGGGAGAATTGCAGCTGCATTCCCGGTTGGGTCGCGGCACGTGCGCGTTGATCACGCTGCCGCTGTTTTCATGCGCCGTCAGCGCGGAGTAAAAGGTCATGGCTATCAAGGTTTTATTGGTTGAAGACGATCGCGCCCTGCGTGAAGCATTGGCTGACACGCTGTTGCTGGCGGGCCATGACTACCGGGCGGTAGGGTCTGCCGAAGAAGCCTTGGAGGCAGTGGAGCAGGAGTCCTTCAGCCTGGTGGTCAGCGACGTGAACATGCCGGGCATGGACGGCCACCAATTGCTCGGCTTGTTGCGTGCGCGCCAGCCGCAATTGCCGGTGCTGTTGATGACCGCCCACGGTGCGGTGGAGCGCGCCGTCGACGCCATGCGCCAGGGCGCTGCGGATTACCTGGTCAAACCTTTCGAGCCCAAAGCCTTGATCGAGCTGGTCGCGCGCCATGCCCTCGGCACCCTGGGCGCCGCCGACGGCGAAGGCCCGATTGCCTTCGAACCGGCCAGTGCGCAATTGCTGGAGCTGGCGGCCCGGGTCGCCCGCAGCGACTCCACCGTATTGATCTCCGGCGAGTCCGGCACCGGCAAGGAAGTACTGGCGCGCTACATCCACCAGCAATCCCATCGTGCCAGCCAGCCGTTCATTGCGATCAACTGCGCGGCCATCCCCGACAACATGCTCGAAGCCACCTTGTTCGGCCATGAAAAAGGCTCGTTCACCGGCGCCATCGCCGCCCAGGCCGGCAAGTTCGAACAGGCCGACGGCGGCACCATCCTGCTCGACGAAATCTCCGAAATGCCCCTTGGCCTGCAAGCCAAATTGCTGCGGGTATTGCAGGAGCGCGAAGTGGAGCGGGTGGGCGCACGCAAGCCGATCCAGCTGGACATCCGTGTGGTGGCCACCACCAACCGCGACCTGGCGGGCGAAGTGGCGGCGGGGCGCTTCCGTGAGGATCTGTTCTACCGTCTCTCGGTGTTCCCGTTGGCCTGGCGCCCGTTGCGCGAGCGCCCGGCAGACATTATTCCGCTGGCCGAGCGCCTGCTGAGCAAACACGTCAATAAAATGAAGCATGCCCAGGCGCGCCTGTCGGCCGACGCCCAGGCCTGCCTGATCAGCTACCCATGGCCCGGCAACGTGCGGGAACTGGACAATGCGATCCAGCGTGCGTTGATTTTGCAGCAGGGCGGCTTGATCCAGCCCCAGGACTTCTGCCTGGCCATGGGCACCGGCGCGGCGCCGTTGCCGAGCCTGGCGGCCGCGCCACAGATCGAAGCCGCGCCTGCCGAGTCGGCCGGTGCCTTGGGCGACGACCTGCGCCGCCGCGAATTCCAGATGATCATCGACACCTTGCGCTCCGAGCGCGGCCGCCGCAAAGAGGCCGCCGAGCGCCTGGGCATCAGCCCGCGCACCTTGCGCTACAAGCTGGCGCAGATGCGCGATGCCGGGATGGACGTGGAAGCCTACCTCTACGCCACCTGAAAATCCTCGAAGCCGACAGGGCCAGTCGCCTTTTCTTACAGAATGCCACGGAGCTGGCACCCTTGTTGCTACCACCCCTGTAAGCGCTGTGTAGTGTCAAAAAATTGCGGGTCGTCGGAGAGAGAAGGTCATGAGCCAAGGTGTTGAGTTCAATCGGTTGATGTTGGATATGCGGTCCATGCAAATGGATGCCATGGCCCAACCGAAATCCGCCGCGCAAGCCGTGCCGGAATTGGGCCAGAGCAGCTTTGCCGACATGCTCGGCCAGGCCATCAACAAGGTCAGCGATACCCAGCAGGCATCCAGTCAGTTGGCGACCGCCTTCGAGATCGGCAAAAGCGGCGTGGACCTCACCGACGTGATGGTCGCTTCGCAGAAAGCCAGCGTTTCATTCCAGGCCTTGACCCAGGTGCGCAACAAGCTGGTTCAAGCCTATCAAGACATCATGCAGATGCCGGTTTAAGGACGATTTGAGTCATGGCAGAAGCAGTCGTGGATAACGCACCCGCCAAGGCAGACGGCAAGCCGCCGCTGTTCGGCCTGTCGTTCCTGGAAAACCTCTCCGAGATGACCATGCTGCGTCAGGTGGGCCTGATGGTCGGCCTGGCTGCCAGCGTGGCGATTGGTTTTGCCGTGGTGCTGTGGTCACAGCAACCGGATTACCGTCCGCTGTACGGCAGCCTGGCGGGCATGGATTCCAAGCAGATCATGGAAACCCTGGCGGCGGCAGACATTGCCTACACCGTCGAACCGAATTCCGGCGCCCTGTTGGTCAAGGCCGATGATGTGGCCCGTGCACGGATGAAACTGGCGGCAGCCGGCGTCACCCCGTCCGACGCCAACATCGGTTTTGAAATCCTCGACAAGGACCAGGGCCTGGGTACCAGCCAGTTCATGGAAGCCACCCGCTACCGTCGTGGCCTGGAAGGCGAACTGGCGCGCACCATTTCTGCGTTGAACAACGTCAAAGGCGCCCGTGTGCACCTGGCGATTCCGAAAAGCTCGGTGTTTGTGCGCGATGAACGCAAGCCCAGCGCTTCGGTACTGGTCGAATTGTTTGCTGGCCGCTCCCTGGAGCCTGGCCAGGTGTTGGCGATCATCAACCTGGTGGCCACCAGCGTTCCCGAATTGAGCAAGTCGCAAATCACCGTGGTCGACCAGAAGGGCAACCTGCTGTCGGACCTCGCGGAAAACTCTTCGCTGACCATGGCCGGCAAGCAGTTCGACTACAGCCGTCGCATGGAAAGCATGCTGACCCAGCGCGTGCACAACATCCTGCAACCGGTGTTGGGCAATGATCGCTACAAGGCGGAAGTGTCGGCCGACGTGGACTTCAGCGCCGTCGAATCCACCTCCGAGCAGTTCAACCCGGACCAGCCGGCCCTGCGCAGCGAGCAATCGACCACTGAACAACGTACCGCCAGCAATGGCCCGCAAGGCGTGCCGGGTGCCCTGAGCAACCAGCCGCCAACCCCGGCCACTGCTCCGCAAACCACCGGTGGCGCCGCTGCTACCGCAGGCGCGGTGCAACCTGGCCAGCCGCTGCTGGACGCCAACGGTCAGCAGATCATGGACCCGGCTACCGGCCAGCCAATGCTCGCGCCGTACCCGGCCGACAAGCGCAACCAGTCCACCAAGAACTTCGAGCTCGACCGCTCCATCAGCCACACCAAGCAGCAGCAGGGCCGGATCAATCGCCTGTCGGTGTCGGTGGTCGTGGATGATCAAGTCAAGATCAACGCCGCCGACGGCGCCGTCACCCGTGCCCCGTGGAGCGCCGACGAATTGGCGCGCTTCACCCGGCTGGTGCAGGACGCGGTGGGCTTCGATGCCAGCCGTGGCGACAGCGTCAGCGTAATCAACATGCCGTTTTCCGCCGAGCGGGGCGAGGTGATTGCCGAGGCAGCGTTCTATACTCAGCCGTGGTTCTGGGACATCGTCAAGCAAGTGCTGGGTGTGTTGTTCATCCTGGTGCTGGTGTTCGGCGTGCTGCGTCCGGTGCTCAACAACATTACCGGTCACGGCAAAAAACAACTGGCCCTGGCCGGTGGCGACGTCGAACTGGGTGGCATGGGCGGCCTCGATGGCGAACTGGCCAACGACCGCGTGAGCCTCGGTGGCCCGCAAAGCATTCTGTTGCCGAGCCCGAGCGAGGGTTATGACGCTCAGTTGAACGCAATCAAGAGCCTGGTGGCCGAAGACCCGGGTCGTGTGGCCCAAGTCGTGAAAGAGTGGATTAACGCAGATGAGTGATAGCCGAGCTGCAGTAGCCAAACTCTCCCGGGTCGACAAAGCCGCCGTGCTGTTGCTGTCCCTTGGAGAAACCGACGCCGCCCAAGTGCTGCGCCACATGGGGCCCAAAGAGGTTCAGCGTGTCGGCGTGGCCATGGCGCAAATGCGCAATGTGCACCGCGAGCAAGTCGAGCAGGTGATGAGCGAGTTCGTCGAGATCGTCGGCGACCAGACCAGCCTGGGCGTCGGCTCCGACAGCTACATTCGCAAGATGCTCACCTCGGCCCTGGGCGAAGACAAGGCCAACGGCCTGATCGACCGCATCCTGCTGGGTGGCAACACCAGCGGCCTCGACAGCCTGAAGTGGATGGAACCGCGGGCCGTGGCCGACGTGATCCGCTACGAACACCCGCAGATCCAGGCGATCGTGGTGGCGTATCTCGACCCCGACCAGGCCGGTGAAGTGCTCGGCCATTTCGACCACAAGGTACGCCTGGACATCATCCTGCGCGTCTCGTCGTTGAACACCGTACAGCCGGCGGCCCTGAAAGAATTGAACACGATTCTCGAGAAGCAGTTCTCGGGTAACTCCAACGCTTCGCGTACCACCCTGGGTGGCATCAAGCGTGCGGCCGACATCATGAACTTCCTCGACAGCTCGGTGGAAGGCCAGTTGATGGACTCGATCCGCGAGATCGACGATACCCTGTCGGTGCAGATCGAAGACCTCATGTTCGTGTTCAACAACCTCTCCGATGTCGACGACCGTGGCATCCAGGCGTTGCTGCGTGAAGTCTCCTCCGACGTGCTGGTGCTGGCCCTCAAGGGTTCGGACGAAGGCGTCAAGGAAAAGATCTTCAAGAACATGTCCAAGCGGGCTTCCGAACTGTTGCGCGACGACCTCGAGGCCAAGGGCCCGGTGCGCGTCAGCGACGTGGAAACTGCGCAGAAAGAAATCCTCACCATTGCCCGCCGTATGGCCGAAGCCGGAGAAATCGTTCTCGGTGGGAAGGGCGGCGAAGAAATGATTTAAGGCGCCGCGCATGTCGAACAAAGATGAGACGCCCAGCGATCTGATTCGCGCGCGGGACGTCGGAGGGTTCGACGTCTGGTCGCTGCCCAGTTTCGACCCGCATCGCCCGGAGCCAGAGCCCGAGCCGGTAGAAGAAACCCCGGCCGAGATGGAAGAAGTGCCGCTGGAAGAAGTCCAGCCACTGACCCTGGAAGAGCTCGAAAGCATTCGTCAGGAAGCCTACAACGAAGGTTTTTCCACTGGTGAGAAAGACGGTTTTCGCAGCACCACCCTCAAGGTCCGCCAGGAAGCCGAGGCGGCGCTGAGCGTCAAGCTCGCCAGCCTGGAAACCCTGATGGGCAGCCTGTTCGAGCCCATCGCCGAGCAGGATTCGCAGATCGAAAAAGCCATGGTCGGGCTGGTGGAGCACATCACTCGCCAAGTGATTCAGCGCGAATTGGCCCTGGACTCCACGCAAATCGAAAGCGTGATGCGCGAAGCCCTCAAGCTGCTGCCTCTGGGCGTCGGTAATGTGCGGCTGTACATCAATCCCCAGGATTTCGAGCAGGTCAAAGCCCTGCGCGAGCGCCATGAAGAAACCTGGCGCATCGTCGAAGACGCCGCGCTGCTGCCCGGTGGTTGCCGGGTCGAGACTGAACACAGCCGCATCGACGCTACGGTGGAAACCCGAATCACCCAGATCATGGCCAAGCTGTTTGATCAACTGCACGAGCAGGCGCTGCACCCGGCAGAGCCGGACTTGAGCGTCGAGCTGGACACCCCCGATGCGCCTTGATCGCACCAGCTTCGCCAAGCGCCTGGGTGGCTATGCCGAAGTCACCGAGTTGCCGGGCCAGCCGATCCTGGAGGGCCGCCTGCTGCGCATGGTCGGCCTGACCCTGGAAGCCGAAGGCCTGCGCGCCGCCATGGGCAGCCGCTGCATGGTGATCAACGACGACAGCTACCACCCGGTGCAGGTCGAAGCCGAAGTGATGGGCTTTTCCGGCAGCAAAGTATTTTTGATGCCCGTCGGCAGCGTTGCCGGCATCGCGCCCGGCGCTCGCGTGGTGCCGCTGGCCGATACCGGTCGCCTGCCCATGGGTATGAGCATGCTCGGCCGGGTGCTGGATGGCGCTGGCCGTGCCCTCGACGGCAAGGGCGGGATGAAGGCTGAAGACTGGGTACCGATGGACGGCCCGACCATCAACCCGCTCAAGCGCAACCCCATCAGCGTGCCGCTGGACGTGGGCATTCGCAGCATCAACGGTTTATTGACGGTGGGCCGCGGCCAGCGTCTGGGCCTGTTCGCCGGTACCGGCGTGGGTAAGTCGGTGTTGCTGGGCATGATGACCCGCTTCACCGAGGCCGACATCATCGTGGTGGGGCTGATCGGCGAGCGGGGCCGCGAAGTGAAGGAATTCATCGAGCACAGCCTCGGTGAAGAAGGCCTCAAGCGTTCAGTGGTGGTCGCCTCACCGGCGGATGACGCACCACTGATGCGCCTGCGTGCCGCGATGTACTGCACACGTATTGCCGAATATTTTCGCGACAAGGGCAAAAACGTCCTGTTGCTGATGGACTCCCTGACCCGTTTCGCCCAGGCCCAGCGGGAAATCGCCCTGGCCATCGGCGAGCCGCCGGCCACCAAGGGCTATCCGCCGTCAGTGTTTGCCAAGCTGCCCAAGCTGGTGGAGCGTGCCGGTAATGCTGAAGCCGGTGGCGGTTCGATCACGGCGTTCTACACCGTACTCTCCGAGGGCGATGACCAGCAGGACCCGATTGCCGACTCGGCGCGGGGCGTGCTCGACGGGCACATCGTGCTGTCCCGGCGCTTGGCCGAGGAAGGGCATTACCCGGCCATCGACATCGAAGCCTCCATCAGCCGGGTGATGCCGTCGGTGGTCACGCCTGAGCACATGATGCGGGCGCAGCACTTCAAACAGCTGTGGTCGCGCTATCAACAGAGCCGTGACCTGATCAGCGTGGGTGCCTACGTGGCCGGTGGTGATCGCGAGACCGACCTGGCGATCGCCCTGCAACCGCAACTGGTGACCTACCTGCGCCAAGGCCTCAACGACAAGATCAGCATGGGTGAGAGCGAGGCGCACCTGGGTAGCATCTTCGCTCCGGCACCCGGCGGATAAACCATGGCCAATACCCGCGCCGCACGCCTTGCCCCGGTGGTGGACATGGCCGAAAAAGCTGAAAAAACCGCCGTCCAGCGCCTGGGTTACTTCCAGGGCCAGGTTCGCCTGGCGGAAAGCAAACTGGGCGACCTGGAGCGCTTTCGCGGCGAGTATCAGCAACAGTGGATCGAGCGCGGCAGCAAGGGCGTCTCCGGCCAATGGCTGATGGGTTACCAGGGCTTTCTCAATCAATTGGAAACCGCCGTCGGCCAACAGCGCCAGAGCCTGGCGTGGCACCAGGCGAACGTCGACAAGGCCCGCGACAGCTGGCAACAGGCCTACGCCCGGGTCGAAGGCCTGCGCAAACTGGTGCAACGCTACATCGACGAAGCCCGCGCACTGGAAGACAAGCGCGAACAGAAACTGCTTGATGAGCTGTCCCAGCGCCTGCCGCGTCAGAGCCAGTATTAACCGCGCCGCAGTCCCCTGTAGGAGCGAGCTTGCTCGCGAAGGTCGTCAACGATAACGCGGGGCAATCAGGATTTACGCGCTGGTCTTGCGTTCTTCGCGAGCAAGCTCGCTCCTACATGGAGTTGCCCACTTCCCCATCACCTGCTAAACCTTGTTGCACATTGCCAATGACAAGGAAGCAGTCGTATGTCAGTCGAATCAGAAGTGTCCCTGGATGGGAAGAAAGCGACGATCACCGTTAAGGGGCGATTCGATTTCGGTAGTCACCAGGCTTTTCGTGATGCCTACGAAAAGTTCTACAAGGTGCCCGAGATCTACGTGGTGGACTTGAAGGAAACCACCTACATGGACAGCTCGGCCCTGGGCATGCTCCTGCTGCTGCGGGACCATGCCGGCGGTGACAATGCCGAAGTGCAGGTGGTCAACAGCAACTCCGACGTGCGCAAGATCCTCGCCATCTCCAACTTCGACAAACTGTTCGATCTCACTTGAGCGTCCTGGCCCCGGTCCTTGAGGCGCTGACGGTATTGATCGCCGAAGACAGCGCCGCCGATTTGCTATTGCTGTCGAGCATCGTGCGTCGTCAGGGCCACCAGGTACTGACCGCCAGCAACGGTGAGGAAGCTGTGGAAGTGTTCATCCGCGAGCGGCCGCAATTGGTGTTGATGGACGCACTGATGCCGGTAATGGATGGCTTCGAGGCGGCCCGGCAGATCAAGCAACTGGCGGGGGAGGCGCTGGTGCCGATCATCTTCCTGACTTCCCTGCGCGAGAGCGAAGCCCTGGCCCGGTGCCTGGATGCCGGCGGCGACGACTTCCTGGCCAAACCCTATAACCAGGTGATCCTCGCGGCGAAGATTAACGCCATGGACCGCCTGCGTCGCTTGCAGGCCACGGTGTTGCAGCAGCGCGACCTGATCGCCCGGCACCACGACTATCTGCTGCAGGAGCAGCGGGTCGCCAAGGCGGTGTTCGACAAGGTCGCGCATTCCGGCTGCATCAATGCCGCGCCGAATATTCGCTACGTGCAATCGCCCTACGCGCTGTTCAACGGTGACCTGTTGCTGGCTGCCTACACGCCATCGGGTGATATGCATGTGCTGCTGGGTGACTTTACCGGCCACGGTTTGCCGGCGGCGGTCGGCGCGATGCCGCTGGCGGAAGTGTTCTACGGCATGACTGCCAAGGGCTACGGCCTGGCGCAGACCCTGCGGGAGATGAACGCCAAGCTCAAGCGCATCCTGCCGGTGGACATGTTCTGCTGCGCCACCTTGCTGTGCCTCAGCGCCCAGCGCCGCGTTGTGGAGGTGTGGAACGGCGGCATGCCCGAGGGTTATGTGCATGACATCGCCACCGGCAAGCGCACGCCGCTGGTGTCGCGGCATTTGCCGTTGGGCGTATTGGCGGCCGAGGCGTTTGATGACCGCACTGAAGTCTGGCCGATGGCGCTGGGCGACCGGGTGTTTCTGCTGTCGGATGGCGTGCTGGATACCGCTGATGTCCATGAGCAACTGTTTGGCGCCGAGCGTTTGCAGCAAGTGTTTGCGGCCAACCGTGAGCCGGACCGGTTGTTCGAGGAGATTGAGCAAGCCCTGGCGGCTTTTCGTGGCGAAGTGCGTGATGACGTCAGCATGGTGGAGATCAGCCTGCAGGCGGGTGAGCCATTGCGTTCGCCGTCGGTGGTGTATTCCGACAGTGGCCAGTCGTCGCCGCTGGATTGGTCGGTGAGCTTTGAGTTTCGTGCCGAGACGCTCAAGTCCTACAACCCGTTGCCGTATCTGTTGCAGCTGCTGTTGGAGATCCATGGGCTGCGGGAGCAGAGCGGGGCGTTGTATAGCGTGATGGCTGAGTTGTATTCCAATGCCCTGGAGCATGGGGTGCTGGGGCTGGATTCGCGGCTCAAGCGTGATGCTCAGGGGTTTGCGGCGTATTACCGTGAGCGTAATGAGCGGCTGGCGCGGTTGGACAGCGGGTTTGTGCGGGTGCACCTGGATGTAGTGCCGACCGGGGAGGGTGGTTGTCTGACCTTGCGGATCGAGGACAGCGGGCCGGGGTTTAATGTGGAGGCGGTGCTGGCCAGGCCGCTGGATGTTGACCGTCTGTCTGGTCGGGGGTTGAGCCTAGTGCGGCAGTTGAGCAGCCAGGTAGGCTGGTCGGACGGCGGGCGGTGTGTGTGCGTGGAGTTTTCATGGAAGGCTCTGGCATAATCCGCCGATTCTTGATCAAGGAGCGAACAAGTGGCAGAGATTCATCTGGACCCCGATGTGCTGACTGGCTTGCAGGAGGTCATGGAGGGTGAGTATCCGAAGTTGCTCGACACGTTTCTCGATGACTCGCAGAAGCGGGTAGAGGCGTTGCGCAGGGCTCGTGATGATGCCAAGGCGTTGGGGCGGATTGCGCATAGCTTTAAGGGGAGCAGCGGTAACCTTGGGGCGGTGCGCTTGGCTGAGCTTTGTCAGTTGCTCGAGGATACGTCGGCCAAGCCTGTGCATGCGGACCTTGGGGGGTTGGTGGACGAGATTGACCAGGAGTTTTCGCTGGTGCGGCCGTTGTATGAGCATGAGCGGGGGCGGTTTCAGCTTTGACGCTTTTGGTGTGTATATCCGTTATTTAGGTAACGGCGGCTTATGGTTCCGCTCTTACAGCGGGTCACTTTTGAAAAGCGCAAAAGTAACCAAAACGCTCTGCCCCGCCTGTCGGCGCCTCGCTGTGGCTCGGCGT
>NZ_JAXCIS010000199.1:0-2323 GCF_034044025.1 Pseudomonas sp. SED1 | reverse complement strand
CCAAAAGTGACCCGCTGTAAGAGCGGAACCATAGGTGGCCGTTACCGAAGAAACGGATATGTACTCAACCCACCCCACCCACCCCAACAGAACCCTCTGCACAAGGTATGTACATACTCAAGCTCTATTGGCGAAACACGCGCATTGAGACTAGCGTCTTGAGTACGGGATGTACTCACCGGCAGGAGGAAAATAAGCATGCGTGTTCTACTGCGGATCGTGTTGTTATTGAAAGTGCTGGCACTGGCGTCCCTGGGGATATCGTCAGCCTGGGCGCATCAGCCGGCGCAGGGCGAGATGCTATTGGCCGCTACAGGGGACCAGACCTGGAAGGACACAGGCAAGACCAGCGGTACCAAGGAAAGCAATTCCGGAAGCTGGAAGCCGCAAACCAGCACCACCAGCAGTGATGACGCCGAGAACCCGGATAACGAGGGTGAAGACAGCCAAACCTACGATGATGGCAATAGTTGAGTGCGCCGCCGGACTGCGCTGGCGAAAACCCTGCTTGGGGACTAACTTCAACGCTGGCGGCGGAAAAAGGCTGTCGTGCGGGATTTACTTACTGACTGGACGGAAATCGACCATGAGTATCTTTCAACGTGTGGTGCTGTTGCTCAAAGTGCTGGTGATGTTGTCGCTGGGCATGTCCTCCGCGTGGGCCACGACGGCCGTGCAAAGCCATTCCACGGGGTTTGTGGCAGCGAAGACGGTACAGGCAGGTGGTTGGCAGCTGGCCAAAAGTGAATCCGAGCCTGGTGACGAGGACCAGGGCGGCTCCAAGGATGATGATGATCAACAAACACCCCCGGATGACGATGATAGCGATGCGGGTGATGGTGACAGCGACACTTGAGACACGCTGTAAAACCCACTCGATGCCCTGGATTTAAACCCGGGGCTTTTTTTTGATTGAAACATGAGTGAATAACATCAAAAGAGTCTGGGGTGAGGCGGCCGCAGGTTGCGTGTTTCCTTATTGTCTACTGTCGGATTTGACAGTAGACGTTGGTCAATCCTCCTTCTATTTTTAGTGGACGAGAAGTAGCTCTTCTTTCAAATCCATAAGGTGGAAGGAGTTATCTATGTCAGTTGAACAAACGGTATCCGTAGGCGAGCTGATATTTAGCGTTGACGGAAAGGTTTTTGATTCGAGTCGTGTTGGGATGTATAGATCCAGCTCTTACATCGTATTGACGGGGGCCGGCGGTAAAGGGGTTGAAGGTGGGGCCATTCAGTTGTGGTTTCACGGTAGTAAAGAAATCTGGGAGATGGACGCGCCGTTAAATGCCAATGTGGTCGCTGAATATATTCCCAACTCCTATAACCGATATAAGTGGAACGGGATCGCCGGTAAAGTCAGTGCCTTTGTGAGCGAGAGGCGGGAGTTGGCAATTGTGGCATTCAAGTTCACGGCCAAACATCCTAGCCTTCCCCATACTCATGAAATAGAAGGATTTGTACGTTGTAAGGCGTTTGATACTGCCCAAAAAGATTCCATTCGTGAGGATTAAGTACGCGTCACTGGGCATGTCTGCGGCGTGGGCCAATACGGCTGTGCAAGGCCGATGATGATCAACAAACACCCCCGGATGACGATGATAGCGATGCAGGTGATGGTGACAGCGCGCTAAAAAAAGCCCCTCAAACCGGACAGATGCGCTATCCGGCGAGAGGGGCTGTAGAACACAGTCGATGCCCTGGACTTAGCCCCAGAGCATTTTTTGTGGGTCAGGCCACGAACTGTTCCGCGTAGTGGCAAGCCACCTGGCGGTTGTCGAGTGGCCGCAACAGTGGCTCGTCGGTGCTGCACAGTTGGGTCGCGTACGGGCAGCGCTTGTGGAAGGCGCAGCCAGATGGCGGGTTCAGCGGGTTGGGCAGCTCGCCGACGATCTTGATCTTCGGCTTGTTCGGGTCCGGATGAATGGTCGGGGTCGCCGATAGCAGCGCCTGGGTGTATTGGGATCCACGCCCACCGGGCGGCCGAGGTACATCACCATCACGTCATCGGCGACGTGTTGCACCACCGCGAGGGCCTTGCCGGCTTCCAGTTCAAACGACATACCATTGAGGGCGCGCGCCAGGGCGTGGCCCTTGAACAGGTCACGGGACACTTCGTAGTGACGGGTCAGGTCGCGGGCGGTAAGTACGACGACCATTACGCCAACTCCTGATTCAGCGGGTAGAAGCAGCCGGCGAGGCTGTTGCTTTTCGGTGCTGTGGCGAAGCCCAAGAAAAACGGCGCTTCCCATTTCTGGGTAAGTGCCATTTCTCCTTAAGTGAACAGCATTGAGGTAGAAGGGGGCTTTAGAGGACATTCAGA
>NZ_JAXCIS010000198.1:0-24013 GCF_034044025.1 Pseudomonas sp. SED1 | reverse complement strand
GCGGTGTACACCGTGAAAAGCATGTCCCCGTCGTCAGTGGGCGGGATATCGTTGACCTGGCGCCCCAACCGATGTTCGATCGTTCCATCAGGCCCGCCCGCCAGAAACACCACTTCAAGCAACGCCTCGTCCGGCCAGCTTTCCTGAAACGGAAAACGCACAGTAGCTTCCGCCAAGTACGGGTCGAGTGGCTCGTCAATGGCTTCATCAATCGTGGGCGCCGGCCATTTGACAGCCTCCCCCTTAACCTCCAAGTGCAAAACCCCTGCGCCTTGCAGCAGGTAGTGCACAACAACCGTTCCCTGGGCAATGGCCGCGACCAGCGCATGGGGAATATCGAAATCATAGGTCCGGTTGGAGCCTGCCACGATCGTGATGCTGGAGGTATGTGGAACCGAGACGCCATCACGGTCTGTACCGGCCCAGATCAGGGTTAGCACGCTATAAGCAGAGGCGTTGGCGCGGCCCACATGGGTTGAAATGATGACGTCCCGACCTCCCAGTTGCTCCAGGTCGATGTCCCGTTCAGTAACGGGAAACTTAACCCAGGGTGGGTCCAGCCGGTCACTGTCGGCATGCACATCCACCCATTGCGCCGCCGACCAGCGCGCCCATTCGTCCGGGTAGTTTCCGGTAGGCCCCATGACCTGGAAGGCCACAGGTAGCACATCATTGTGCCCGGCGTGGGCAATGACTGCGTGGTCAACCGTGATTTGAATATCTTGCCCTACATCATCAGGCTGCACGCGGTGCGTGATGACCTGGGAACCCCAGGCCAGCGTGATGACATCGTAGGCGGCCCTGTTTTCCCGATACCGGAACGTGACAGTGACGCCTTGCTCGGCGCGTTTTTCGTCAATCCCGTCCAGCAGCACGCCGGTGGCAGTACAAATACCAGCCCCTGATGGCACTCATTGATCACTCAAATTCCTGTTGCTCGAATTGATATATTATCCAAAGATATTGAGGTGCCCTCAGCTGAGTCCCTGCAATTTACATACAGGACCACTCGAATGTAGGATCCAGGCGTTTGAAGTTGCGGAGTGAACGTATGGGTGAATGTTGCCCATGAACCGATATTAGGAAACGATTGACCTACGAATCTGTCAATTGCATCCGAACGAAGGTATTGATCTACGGCAATTCTACTTTGCACGTCCCCCATGAGCCTGTATAGATAGTCGAAGCTAATTGTATACTGAACACCCGGCACAAATAATGTTATTGGAAAGTCTTTAATCAATCCCGTGACTGTGCCCGCAGTGCCAGTGAGGCCTGTAACGGTGCTACTCCAGTAATAACCAGAGTTTCTGATTAAAAACTCCGAAGTGGCGTTTGCATGTTCCCAGTGCCGCCGCCATCCGTTAAGACTTCTATTATCAAAAGTCGCACTTTCAAAAAAGCTATTTGTTAGTATTCGATAAGTAGTCCGCGGCAGGCTTATTGCGTTATCCATCTCTTCACTAGGATCATATGCCAGTTTAAACTCAATGCTCACCTCGGCTCCATTCGCACATGTCGCCAACCAAGCCAATGGAGCTTCATGCTCAACGCCATTGTCCGAAGAGAGAGGTATACCTTGCCAGATCAAATTAGGGTCGGGCATCGCCCCCATGCTTCGATACGTCAGCCACACCTTCATTCCCGAATATTGAAAGGGCCACTTTTTAATGGTGAGTTTAGCATTTGCAGGAAGAGCCCTAATGTCTAATATACCATTAGGAGTAACATTATTAATTAATGGCTGGGGTAAACTTATAGAAGGAATCGGTGTTATCGTCACAAATAAGGTGTGCGACGATTGAGGCTCTTCGTTTCGCGTTACGGTATAGTCAAACGCCACTACGTTATTGCGATTATGAATATTAAAAACAATGGCCATCTCAGAAATATCAAACTCAACACGTTTGGTGGTCTCATTACCAGGTTTGCTTGGGATCAACGGAGAACCCGCGCCAGCAGTCCCCTTCATGGTCACTTGAATTGTGTCGCTACCAAGCATGTCTGCATAACTCACCACCAGTTTCGCACCACCCTCGGCATCCAGAGGCGCTAACGTTGCGGTGCCCTGGCCTGTGCTGATGGCTTTGTCCAGCTCAGGCGCCAATAATTCCAGGGATGCATGAGAAATCAGCACTGTGGTGATATGTGAATGACGTAAGGCTTCATCGCCTCGTATCAAGGTGTAGAACACCATCACTTCCTGATCCAGATTGGGCGTGATGTAGTCGATCAAAATATCGTGTTCAGTGGTGGTTCCATCTATGCCCACTTGAACCATGACGCTGGTGTGGGCATTGGGCCCGATCCAGAACATGTTGATCCAATCAGCCCGCAACGTTTCGGTAAATGGGGCAATGACCTTGGCGTAATCGGTAATGTCATCCGGGTTCAACAGGCCGTCAGGTGCCTGTTGGACAATCGGCTTGGGCAGTTCCCGCGCCGGCTCGCCCACTTGTACTTTCAGGCGCAGGGATTCCTGAGGCGTCTCGTCAGGTGGAGTATTTCGCTTGGTAAGAACGTAGTACACGTCAGTGAAGTAGCCCTCAAAGCGCTTCAAGTCGGCGGTATGCACGGTGAAAAGCATATAACCGCCCGTAGTGGGGGGAATCTCATCAACCTCTCGTCCTATGCGATGCTCAACCGTGCTCTCGGCATCACCCGCCACAAACACCACTTTAAGCAAGGCATCGCCTGGCCAGCTTTCCTGAAACGGGAAGCGCACGGTAGCCTCGGGCAGATCCGGGTCCAAGTGGCCAGCGGGTGCTTCATCAATCGTCGGCGCCGGCCATTTGGCAACTTCACCAATAACCCGCAAGTGCAAATTATCCGAACGCTTGTCCGGCGCCCCTGCACCTTGCAGCAGGTAGTGCACAACAACCGTTCCCTGGGCAATCGTCGCCATGAGCGCATGGGGAATATCGAAATCATAGATCCGGTTGGAACCTGCCACGATCGTGATGCTGGGGATATATGGAACCGAGACGCCATCACGGTCTGTACCGGCCCAGATCAGGGTTAGCACGCTATAAGCAGAGGCATCGGCGAGGCCCACATGGGCTGAAATGATGACGTCCCGACCTCCCAGTTGCTCCAGGTCGATGTCCCGCTCGGTAACGGGAAACTTAACCCGGGGTGGGTCCAGCCGGTCACTGTCGGCATGCACATCCACCCATTGCGCCGCCGACCAGCGCGCCCATTCGTCCGGGTAATTTCCGGTCGGCCCCATGACCTGGAACCCCACAGGGATGATTTCGCCGTTCCCGGCGGCAAGTATCGTTGGATAGTCAATGGTCAGCGAAATATCCCTGGCAACTTGGTCGGGCTGTACCCGATGAGTAATGGTCTCGGAACCCCAGGCCAGGATGACGAGGTCATAAGCGGCCATGTTTTCCCAATGACGGCAGATCACCTCAACTCCTTGATGGGCGCGCGCGTCGCTGATGCCATCGCGCACCACATCTAGCGGCAGTTCAAGGATCAGCTTCTGGTGGCCAGGCAAGTCGTCATCGGGATCTCTCCCACCCGGGCGTTGCAGGTTGACGCGCAGCCGCAGCGGCCTGGTTTCACTGTTTGTACCGTTTTCACGAAGCACCCTGGCGAACACAGGGTCAGCCCAGGACTCGCGAATATAGTCTTGGGTAACGGTGAACGGGATGCGTGTCAGCCCTTCGTCACCGTCCCCGAGAAGATTGAATGCCACAGGCTGGGTGAGGCTACCCCAGAACAGCTGAAAGACAGTGCCTGGTGGCGTGGCATCAGGACGTTCGATATACACCACCAACGGATGTTCGACATGCCGCAAGCCAATACCGTAATCGGCGTTGTCCGCATCACCGGGAATGGGCGGCTGGCTCAGCGGAATCTCAGCGGGGGGTAACAGGTCGGTGGTTACGCCGGACTTGGGCATGGCAAAGGTCCTCGATGGGGCACGCGGTACGGTGACTCCAAGCAAATACCCAAATGCAGGGTTTGCCTACTGTCAGAATTAACAGGTGGCGTCCCTACCTGTTAATTCTGACAGTAGTCAACGACCTCTTGCAGGTGTTTGATGGTCGCGAACGCGGGAGCAGTTCCTGTAACGACCGCCAACTTCCTACCCGGAGAAAGTCATGTCTATCCAAACCAGCACTGCAAACCCTGGAAAGCCCAAATTCCTCGATCGACTGCTCATTCCTGGAATGTCGCCAGCGTTCGAAGGGTTTGATGGCGGGATCCCCTTATGGTTGTTGGCGCGTGACCTGACAGTAACGGTGCAAAAAAATTGGCCAGCCCGGGCCGGTGACGTGATCGAAGTCGTGACCCTCCCGGACAAGCGGGTTCTCGCACACAAAACACTGCTGCCCGGAGAAGAAGGCCGCGACGCCTTCTCTTTTGCCATTTCCGTGAACGATCTTCCCGACGGGGATATGACGCTGGGGTACGTCGTACGTTATGAGGGTGGCCCGGACTTCGACACCTCCGATCCGTTGAAAGTGTTGGTCAAAAGAACCCTGCCGGCGGGCAAGGACAATAATCAGATTACCCCTGGCCATTCCGAGCTCAAGTTCAAGCTATCCGATACTGAGATCAAGCAGGTACAAGCCGATCGAGGCGTAACGGTCACGATTGAGCCCTATCCGAATATGGATGCGAGGGATGTGATTGAGCTGCAGTGGGGGAACTATTACGCGCCGCCTCAACAGGTCGCCGGGGTGGGGAAATCGACCGAGATAAAACTCAACTACGAACAACTTTCCGCAGGGGGCAATGGCAGTAACCGGCTTGTGAGCTTCCAGGTGGTTGACGCGGTACGCAACGTTTCCACGCCACGATCCCGGAACATTCCAGTGCTGGTGGATATTGCCTCTGTCGACCTTCCGGCACCGGTCTTCGCGACGCAGGACTTTCCCGGTTTCATCGACCTTGAGCGACTTGACGGCAAGCCCTTGCACATCCAACTGTTTACCTACCCGTGGGAAGGCCCTGCCGGCTATACGTATTTTGCCACTTGCCGGGGTTTTCCAAAGCTGGGTGGGGTGGTATTGCACGACGAATACATCACCATCACTGCGCCCGGCAGACCTCATGACTTTTTTGTCCCCTACGAGAAGATACGGGCAGTGGTCGGCGGCAAGGTCGAGATCAGCTACCTCCTGCTTAAAACGGGCACTCCGACACGGTACTCCAAATTCGCCTCTGCCGAAGTGACAGACGCCCTTGTCCAGTTGCAGCGGCCTTTTTTTGTGCGTTACATCGATCACGTGGTCAATCCCATTCCCAGCTCCGGCGCCGCAGTGGAGATCCCCTGGTATGCATGGCGCCAACCCAGTGACACGCTCATGTTGCTCCTGCGTTATGCCATACCGGGCACTAACGAACTCATCCTGTATTGCGACCCGTTCACCGTCGGGCAAGCCCCTGAGGGTGTGCCGATCAGGCGGCTGATTCCGTATGCCGATCTATTGCGGTTCCGCGGCGTTACCCCAGAGCTCTATTACGTCTATGAGCCCGAGGCGGCGCTGGCGAGTACCACGTCAATCAATGAGTCCTTACGCCAGGAAGTACAGATTGGTGCTCTCGGCGAACAGCAGTGAGCCGTTTCCATACGCCCATCCATGGCTCGTGTTCGATGATGGAGGTTCCAACATGCCGCGTAATCCGCAAGTAGAGACTAACAACGCTCTCGACGACTTTGACCTTGATCCAGTGTTAATCAGCAACCTGACGCCACCGCCGCCGGGCGATACAGAGTCTGCGGGTGGGCTTGGCTTGCGGCATGTCGAACATAACCTGGAGGTGACTCTGCTACGTCCCGACGGGATTGTTGTCGATACCGTGATCTACCTTTACTGGAATAATCCGTACGTGCCGGTGGACTATCTCGTGATTCAACCGCAGCACGAGAAAAACCGTTTTTTCAACCTGATGGTGAATAAAGAACAGATCCTTCCGGAGTGGGCGGAAGTCTACTGTACCGTGGAGCGTCCCAGCGGCAACCGGTCTAAAACCAAACCGTTGAAACTTCGAGTGAAGCGGTCTCGCCCCGGAGAGGAAGACCCGAATCGGGATGTCGAGGGCCATCAAGGCCTGGTGTTCTTTCTGCCTCCCGACCTGGACGCCGGCAGCCACGTGGATAGCGCCAGGGCCGAACAGGGCGTGGTGATTGAAGTTCAGCCATACGAAAACATGGCCGAGTGGGATACCTGCATCATTGCCTGGGGGTCGGAGTTAGTGACTCACGTGGTAACGGCCGCCGAGGTGCGTCGTGCGTTTGAAGTGACCATTACCGCTGCCGTGATCAACGAGGCCCCGGACGATAATTACCTGCCCGTTGCGATGCAAATCATGGACGTGGGTGGCAACTACCCTGGCCCGAATACAAACGCGAACTGGTCACAGATACAGCGGGTAAACGTTGGCCTCGGGGTTAAACGACCCTACTCGCCCTTCCTTGAACAGGCAGGGGAGATCGTTAATCTCGAGGAGTTGGGTGCCGCTGCGCAAAAAGTCCAGATTTTCGTTGATAACACGTTTTTTGAGGTAGGCGACCGTGTCATGTTTCATTGGGAGGGGCGCGACATTCAAACCGTGCCGTTCTTCTACAGTGATGAGCAACCTGTTAACCAGACCAATATTATCCTGGAGTTCGAAGTACCAAACGAACTGGTCAGCGCGATTGCGAGCGGTATCGCGATAATGTACTACATGCTCTACAAAGCCAGGGACAATACCTGGCTTCCCTCAAAGAAGGTTCGGGTGAGGGTCATTGGTGAAGTGACTGAGTGGGACGCTCCCACTATTGTCGAGGCACCAAATGGCGTGCTGGACCCAACGTCCAGTGCCACGATGAAATTTCGCGCGCAAGATGGCTGGAACTCTGCAACTAAAATACGCGTCGTATGGGTGGCTCACTCGGTGAACTATTCGGATGAGTTCTACTTGGGGCCTATTTCCGAAGGTCAGGAGCTGTCGTTTGTGATCCCGAATGAGGAGGTAAGCCGTTTTAATACTCTGGAAGTCGAAGTGTACTACGAGCGTGTGGACTTGATGCCCCATCGCGCGTCGATGCGTTTGCAACTTCAAGTGGGTGAGCCGACAAGAACTTTGCTACCTGTGGAAGTTTCAGGCACCTCTGGCAACTATCTGAACCCTGATGACATTGGCAGTCATGCTTCGGTAATTGTGCCGGCAGCTGATACCTTGGAGGGTGACATCATTACGTTGATGTGGGATGGCGACCAGGTAAGTAAGTCATTCCAGGTCATATTAAACGCCGACCAGGCAGGTGCGGCGTTGACCATCATGATAGAACGTAGCTATGTCATTGGAAATCTGGATGGATCTGTCAGAATTAAATACGATCTGTCCAGAGCCAACGTTCCCAGACGGTTTTCACAAATCCGAGTGTTGTTCATTCGCATAGAGTTTGATCACATCACTGACTTCCGCAATAGCAATACGAATGGCTGGACGTTCGGCCCTGCGCTCAGTGATCTTCGCGACAGAGCGTTTAGAGACTACGGAAGCTTTACGACGTTTTATAATTACACTTACGGAGTAAACAACAAGAACGGCGTGATTTTCAGCCAGGTATTTAACAACTTACACGCGGGCCTTACTTACATGTTCAGCATCACGGTGAGAAGGTTTGACGGTCGTTTTACGCTTCCGTCCCTTGCCCTGCGCTCATCGCAAGGACAAGTGGTGGGCGCAACCGAGATCAGCAATATGAACACCTGGCTCACACTTGAGGGCTCGGTTGTTCCCAGTGGTACATCGCTCACTCTATTTATCGACAGTCATCAGGCATCTGCGGATGGTAATGATTATGAGCTAAGGGAAATACGTTTCAGGTTGGTGTAACACGCACTCCGCTTTTCTTTGCCTCCCCTAAAGGGGCCCTTTAGAAAGGAGCCACAGCCATGTCCACTGTCATTACCGATACCATCCAGTCCACCGCAGAACTCGGTACCCTGGATATTCCAGGATTATTCCCCGCCCCTCCCGGCGATGTGACTGTCGACGGCGGCCTGGGACTGAGAAACGTCGAAACACCCCAAGTGGTTTACCTGCAAACCGCACTACGACCCTCCCCGGGTGATTTGCTCGAGTTATTCAGCAACGACCCGCTGATTCCCGTTGCTCACACCTTTGTCATGCCCGGCACTGCGCAGGATGCGCGCATACCGATCCTGTTGCCGGCGAGCAGTATCAAGCCTCCGTTGATCGACCCGCTGGTGTGCCGCAACAACCTCACCGGCGCGTCCACCCGGCCGGCGCGTCTGCGGGTTGACCTGAACCTGCCGGGCGGCCGGGACCCTGACCGCACCACGCCGGGGAACCAAGGGTTCGTCTTCTATTTGCCTGATGATGTGCTGATCAGCGGCGTCAGCGAAGCCAGGGCCCGTGAAACCATCAAGATCCAGCTCATGCCCTATCCGTTCATGGCAATCGGCGACCGTGTTCTGTTGTGTTGGGGAGACCAGCAAATTATTTATTCGGTCACTGCCAAGGACCTGCAAAACGAAATCACCCTGGTGGTGCCTTATGAAACCATCATGGCAGCCCGTGACAGCCTGAAATTGCCCGTAAGACTCCAGGTACGTGGGCGCACCGGCAACGCTACCGACCCGCAGGCACGCTGGTCAGCGGTCAGCGAAGTCGCCGTGTATGCCCGCGGCGATTTATTGTGGGAACCCTATGTGAACGAAGCTGATCCGCAAACCGGAGTCATCGACCTGGAGCAGCTGATGGGCAAATCGATCACCGCGTCTGTGTTTGCCACCTCGGATTATTTCGAGGCAAGGGACACGCTGGAGTTATTTTTCCAGGCCACCGATGCCCAAGGCAACACGATTACGCACACCGACGTAAAAACGGTGGACAGGGCTAATAAGATCTTTGAATTTGAGATCCCACACGGATTCGTGGCCGGCCTGTCCCAAGGCCATGCCAAGGTGAGTTACGCTCTGCGTAAAACCATCGGCGGCGCGACGATGTACTCAAGTACCGGCTATGTGAGTGTCCAGGGCCCGGTTATCCAATGGCCGGCGCCTTACTTGAACGAAGTCATGCCATTCGCTGAATTGCTTCCCGAGCCCATTTACGCCTACGTGCCTTACCAGGCCACTTGGAAACCGTGGGACCTGATTACCCTGGTTTGGCTGCTGCCCGACCCTGAAGGCACTGTGGAGTACCGGTCCAGTCGCAGTGCCGGTGAACGTCCCGCAAGCAATGTGCTTGAGTTCCCTCTGACCGCGGCCCAGATCACCCGCTTTGAGGGCCGCGACTCGGTGCTGTACTACGAGGCCAACGGCATTGAAATTAATCGCCCGCTGTTGGGTGAATCGGCGCGCAAAACGCTTCTCGTCGGTAAACGTTGGGCGCCAATGGCGGCACCGGTTGTCGACAGGGTTGTTGGGCACCGGCTCGACCCAGACCTGGTACCGGATGGCGTCTGGGTGACACTCCCTTCGCCACCGATTGGCCAAGACGTGCGTTTGCATTGGGTAGGCCCGGGCACCCGGGTCGAACTGCCGGTGTATGTCGCAAAACCTGGAGACGTACGGGTCAGGGTGCCCGCAAGGTTTGTGACGGGCAACCTCAATCGTGTGGTGAAAGTCTACTGGCTGATCAATCAGAACAACGTTGCACAGCGCTATTCCAGCGTGGTCACGTTGCAGATTTTGCGCCGGGGGATCTATGGGGATGAGGACGTTCAGCGGGAATAATGGTTATCCAAACCGCCGGCCTGCCTAATTGATTGCAGTTCCTCTGCAGTGGAGGTTTCACAATGTCTCATGCCTTGAATAAACGAACTGATGACGATCAACCCGAGTTGTATATCCAAAATGTGACCCCACCCATCAAGGAGGACGAAGCGGCAACCAGGTCTGATGGAGGCCTCGGCCTGAGGCATGTGGAGCATGACCTGAGGCCGATGCTCTTCCCTGCCCGTCAGCTTGCCCTCGACACAGAAATATTTTTGTACTGGAACAGCCCTGCCCCTGCAGATTACCTGGTTATCAACCCCGCCAACGTGGGGGACTGGGTGCATACCCTGAGGATGGCCAAGGAAAGCATCCTGCCGGATTGGGCCAACGTATATTGCACCGTTGAAGAACCCGACACAGACCGGGTTGAGTCCAACCGCTACAAGCTTCGGGTCAAGCTGACCCGCCCCGGTGAGCGGGACCCGGACCCCGATACTGAGGGCCACCAAGGCTTGGTATTTTTCCTCCCCGAGGACGTCGCAGGGGGTGCGGTAGTGAACCGTGACAGGGCAAGGCACGGGATCATCCTTGATGTCCAGCCATACGAAAACATGGCTGAGTTTGATACCTGCACTATCGTTTGGGGCTCAGAGGTTTTCAAGCAGGTGGTCAGGCCCCAGGACGTCGGCAGAGGGTTCTCGATCACCGTTCCGGAAGAGGTGGTGCTGGATGCAGGCAGCAATCCCTATACACCAGTCGCACTGCAAGTCGTCGACGCCGTCGGCAATTATCCGGCGCCTAATATGGACCCTGAGTCAGATGTGAATTGGTCCGCAATACAATGGGTGCACGTCGACCTCGGCACGAAGCCGCTCGAGGCGCCTTTTCTTGAGCAGCCTGGGGAAGTTGTCGACTTGCAGCGGCTGGGTGGCAGCCCGCAAAAGATCGAGCTGTTCCTGGATCCAGACGTATTCGGTAAAGGCGACCGAGTACGGCTCAACTGGGACGGGCGAGATGCACAAGGCGCCTCCGTTCCCTACCACGAGGAAAAAACTGTCGAGCGTACCAACAGTTTTCTGGCTTTCAACGTTCCGAATGAACGGGTTAACGCGCTGGGTGGCGGTGTGTCGATATTGTCCTGCGACCTCTACAAAGCGGATACCGATGAAGCGCTTGTGTCAAAGAAAACCCGAATAAGCGTACGCGGTGCAGCCAGCCCATGGCAGGCGCCGCGCGTTATGGAAGCAACCGGTGGCCGTCTGGACCCGAATACTCCCCGAGCAACCGTGGTGTTTACCGCGCCGGATGGCTGGGATGCGCCGGTCAAGGTGCGCTTGACCTGGGAAGGAGGCGCGACGACGTACACCCAGGAAGACACCCTGGTAGTGATCGCGGAAGATCGCAGCTTCGCCTTCACGGTCGACGGCGAACACCTCAAGCGTTTCGATACACAACTCACCGAGGTGTATTACGAACGTGCCGACCAGGCCCCCAGCCGTGAGTCCCAACGCCTGCAATTACAGGTGGGTGAGCCCGTCAGCGTTCTGCCCCAGGCACGGGTTGAGATTTCGAATGCCGGGCACCAGGTGACGGTCATCGTGCCGTTCACCGAGACCGCACCCGGGGACACCGTGACCTTGCAATGGATTGCCAGCCAGTCGAGAACCACCGTACCCAGCACACTGAACACAGACACGGCCGGCCAGGCGCTGCGCATCCAAATATCAGTGGATGACCTTCAAATGGGCGAAATCGTGAAGATGTATTACAGCCTCGATCGAAACGGACAGCTCCCCCGTTACTCGAAGCTGCAGGTGTGGGAAATGGGGTAATACGGTTTATGCAGTCCGCTCGCGATATTCCCGGGGAGAACAGGCCATCACACGCTTGAAAGCATTGCTGAAGGCGCTGTCTGACTGATAACCCAGGGACTGGCCGATCGTGGACACGCTGTTGTCGCTGGCCTTCAAGGCCTGCACTGCCAGGTGCATGCGCCATCGGGTCAGGTATTCCTGTGGCGCCAACCCCACCCGTTTTTTGAAGTGCAAGGCAAAGGTGGAGCGAGATTGGCTCGCATGCCCGGCCATTTCACTCAACGTCCAGCGCCGGGCTGGTGCTGCGTGGATTTCCCGCAGCACCGGCGCCAGCCTTGGGTCGTTTAACGCTCCCAACCAGCCCGTGGTATGCGCGCCTATGGAAGATTGATAAAGCCGCAGGATCTGCACCAACATCATTTGCGCCAAATGCTCGGTCATCAGCGCCGCGCCCTGTAACGGACTCGCGTATTCCCTGGCCAGGCGGTCCAGGCACCAGCGCAATACGGCAGCCTGTTCGGAGTTGGCGCTTACCCGCAGCACCGGCGGCAGGCTATCCAGCAACAGTCGGGCGTCGTCCCCGTAGATAAATCGTCCGCCGATCAAGAACAGATCCACCGTGGCACCCACCGTGGCGATGCCTCCCACCGCATCGGCATACACCTCACGTGCATCGAGCCCTTCAGGGGACAGATTGCTGGACAGCCTCCACGGGCGTGCCTGGGTCAACAGGAAACAATCCCCCTCATACAAGCGTATCGGTACTGCCAGCCCTTCCACTTCCAGCCAGCAACTGCCCTCCACCACCGCGTTGAACTTGATGCCATCCGGCGCCGCAAAGTTGATGGCCCAGGTGCCTCCAGCCTTCAGGCCGGCGAAGGTCGAGCGATGGCTTTTTAACAGTGCCAGCACATCGGAAAGGGTATCCATAAAAAAGCTCCGGACGATCGCGACAGAAACACGGACTCTAGGGCATTCCGCGTCCGGGCTCCAGCGAGAGACTCTAGGCCTCCCATAAGGAGATCTTTCATGGCTGACAAACAAACCCCAATTGGCAGCGGCTTCGATGCCGGCACTACCGCCCAGCAAGCCTTGGCGGGCAGCGATTTGTGGGGCAAGACGGTGATTGTCACCGGTGGCTACTCCGGCATTGGCCTGGAAACAGTGCGCGTGTTGGTCGACGCGGGTGCGCAGGTAATCGTTCCCGCGCGGGATCCTGAAAAGGCCGAACGCAACCTCTCGGGCATCATCGGTGTTGAACACGCCAGCCTGGATTTACTCGACCCGATTTCCATCGACCGTTTTGCCGAAAACTTCCTCGCCAGCGACCGGGCATTGAACCTTCTGATCAATAGCGCCGGAATCATGGCCACACCACTGCAACGGGATGCGCGAGGTCTCGAAGCGCAGTTCGCCACCAACCACCTGGGCCACTTCCAGCTAACCGCCCGGTTGTGGCCGGCGCTGCGTGAGGCTAATGGCGCACGCGTGGTTTCGGTATCGTCCCTCGGCCATCGTCTCAGCCCCGTGCATTTCGATGACCCGCAATTTGAACACCGCCCCTATGACAAGTGGCTCGCCTACGGCCAATCAAAAACCGCCAACGCACTGTTCGCGGTAGCACTGGACCGACGAGGTAAAGCCGAGGGGGTGCGCGCATTTTCCGTGCACCCGGGAGAAATCCTCACCGACTTGATCCGTTACCTGAACAAGGACGACCTGGCATTCGTCGGCGCACTGGATGAGCACGGCGATATCCGCCGCGCCAGTCACTACAAGAGCCCCGAGCAAGGCGCCGCGACCTCGGTGTGGTGCGCTGTCAGCCCGCAACTGGAGGGCATGGGCGGACTCTACTGCGAAGATTGCGATGTGGCCGCTTGGTCGCAGGATGACACCAGCCGTAACGGCGTATGGCCCTGGGCTGTCGACCCGGAGCAGGCCGAACGCTTATGGGCACTGAGTCAGCAGTTGTGCAATGTCACGTTGTAGTCCGGGACCCCAGCGTTCATATTTGGCAGTCATGCACTGCCAATGAGCGACCTGAACCATGCAGCCTCCTGCCAGATACCTCGTGCCCCTTGCCGCCTCCCTTTGCGCCACCCTCGCCTGCGCCGACAGCCACGACCCGCTGCTCGCCAAGCGCGTGGATGCGGTGGTCGACAGCGCCATTGCCGACAATCGCCTGGTGGGCACCGTGGTGCTGGTGCTGCGGGACGGGCAGCTGGTTTATCACCGTGCTGCCGGCCTGGCGGACCGCGAAGCCGGGCGCCCGATGACAGAGGACACGATCTTTCGCCTGGCATCGGTGACCAAACCGCTGGTCTCCGCCGCCGCGATGCACCTGGTGGAACAAGGTCGCCTGGGCCTGGACGATCCGGTCAGCCGCTGGCTTCCCGACTTCAATCCCAAGCTGGCGGATGGCACCACCCCGGTGATCACCGTCAGCCAGTTGCTTAACCACACCGCAGGCCTGAGCTATGGATTCCTGGAAAGTACCCGAGGCCCCTACCGTACCGCCGGGGTTTCCGATGGGTTGGGCGAGCCCGAGATCAGCTTTGCCGAGAATCTGAAGCGCATCGCCAGCGTGCCCCTGAGTTACCCACCGGGCAAGGGCTGGCAGTACTCGATGGCCACCGATGTGCTGGGCGCGGTACTGGAAAAGGCGTCAGGCCAGAGCCTGCCGGTATTGGTCCGCGAGTCAGTGACCGGACCGCTCGGGCTAACCGATACCGAGTTTTCGGTGACGGATATCAAACGCCTCTCTGCGGCGTATCAGGACGGATCACCGCAGCCGCTGCGCATGGTCGACAAGGCCACCATCACCTCGGGCAACAGCACTGCGCTGTTTGATGTGCGGCGAATTCTCGATCCGCATGCCTACCCTTCCGGCGGCGCCGGCATGGCCGGGACGGCAGGTGATGTTGCGCGGTTCCTGGAAACCATTCGCCAGGGCGGCGCACCGATACTGTCTGCACAAAGCGTGCAGTTGATGGTCACCGATCACGTCGGCGCCAAGGTGCAAACCCAGGACCCGGGTTGGGGCTTCGGTTATGGCTGGGCCGTGCTGAATGACCCCGCGCTGACCGGCACACCGCAATCCCGGGGCACCTTCGAATGGGGCGGCGCCTACGGTCACAGCTGGTTCGTCGACCCGCTGCAAAAGCTCACGGTGGTTGCACTGACCAATACGGCTTATGAAGGCATGTCCGGTCTGTTCACCCACCAACTGCGGGATGCGGTGTATCCGCCGCAGTGATCGACCACCAGCGCGGCAATAGCTGCCGCACCCGTGCCTCGCCAAAACGGTCATCAATCAGCATCACCACGCCCCGGTCCTGCTGGCTGCGAATCACCCGCCCCGCGGCCTGCACCACCTTCTGGATGCCAGGGTACAAGTAGGTGTAGTCGTAACCGGCACCGAAAATCGCGCCCATCCGCAGTTTGAGCTGCTCATTCACCGGGTTCAGTTGCGCCAGGCCCAGGGTGGCGATAAACGCGCCGATCAGCCGGCTTCCCGGCAGGTCGATGCCTTCGCCGAATGCGCCGCCCAGCACGGCAAAACCGATGCCCTGGCTGTGCTGGGTGAACTGCTCGAGAAACGCCTGTCGTTCGGCCTCGGCCATGCCCCGGGACTGCTGCCACAGCGGAATATGCGGGTGTCGCTCAGCGAGCAATTGCGCCACTTGCTGCAAGTAATCGAAGCTGCTGAAGAACGCCAGGTAGTTGCCCGGCTGCTGCGCAAACTGCCCAGCGATCAGCTCGACGATAGGTTCCAGGGACGCCTGGCGATGCACAAACCGGGTGGAGATCCGGTCGACGATATGCACCTGCAACTGCTCGGCCTTGAACGGCGATTCCACATCGACCCACGCGGTGTCGGGCGGCATTCCCAGTAAGTCCGCGTAGTAATGCCGTGGGCTCAAGGTCGCGGAAAACAGCACGCTGCTGCGGGCCGCCGTCAGCCGGGGCCGAATGAATTCGGCAGGCACCACGTTGCGCAGGCACAGGTTCGATGCGCTGCGTTTGCCACTGAGCTCGCGTTTGCTGATGTCGAAGATGAAGTGTTCGTTGAACAGCTCGGCGACCTTGGCAAACTGCAAGGCCTCGAAATAAAACGCTTGCAGCTCACCATTGAGCGCTTCGGGATGTTCGTTGAAATATTCGCCCATGGCGCTGGTACACAGGCTCAGCGCGTGCAGCAGTTTGTCGGGCTTTTGCGCGTACGCCTGATACGGCGCGACTTGTTCCTTGTGCAGGGCGTTCCACTCACGACTCAGGCGTTGCAGGGACTTTTTAAGCGGCTCGGGCGCAATCTCCCGCAGGGTCTTGAGGGTGTACTGGTCGAGGGCCGCGCTGTACATCGAACGGCCGCGCTCCACCAGGTTATGGGCTTCGTCCACCAGCACCGCGACCCGCCACTGGTTGAGCTGCGCCAGGCCGAACAGCATCGCGCCAAAATCAAAGTAATAGTTGTAGTCGGCGACCACCACGTCGGTCCAGCGCGCCATTTCCTGGCTGAGGTAATAGGGGCAGACGTCATGGGCCAGGGCGACTTCCCGCAGGTTGCGCTGGTCCAGCAGGCGCACCCTGGATGCGGCTTCACGGGCAGCCGGCAAGCGGTCATAAAAACCCTTGGCCAGTGGGCACGAGTCGCCGTGACAGGCTTTGTCGAGATGCTCGCAGGCCTTGTCCCGCGCCACCAGTTCCAGCACCCGCAGCGGCAAATCCGGGCTGCTGTCGTACAGCACTTGCGCGGCGTCCAGCGCCAGCTTGCGACCCGGGGTCTTGGCCGTGAGGAAGAACACCTTGTCCAGTTGCTGGGGCGCCAGGGCCTTGAGCATCGGGAAAATCGTGCCAACGGTCTTGCCGATACCGGTGGGCGCCTGGGCCATCAGGCAGCGGCCGGTGCTGACGGCCTTGTAGACGGTTTCCGCGAGGGAACGCTGGCCGGGGCGAAACGCTGCATGAGGAAAGCCCAGGGCCGTTGCCGCCGCGTTGCGGGCTTCGCGCTGGTGCATTTCCTGTTTGGCCCAGCCGAGGAACAGTGCGCATTGCTGGTTGAAGAAATCCTGCAGCTCAGCAGCCTGAAAGCGTTGGCTAAGCAGCGTTTCGTGCTCGCCAACAATGTCGAAATACACCAGCGCCAGGACAATCTCCGACAACCCGAGTTTCTGGCACATCAACCAGCCGTAGACCTTGACCTGGGCCCAGTGCAGTTGCCGATGGTTGGCCGGCTGCTTGTCGAGATCGCCGCGATAGGTTTTCACCTCCTCCAGCTGGTTGCGGTCCGGGTCGTAGCCATCCGCCCTGCCCCGGACTTTCAACTGCTGGTATTCACCTTCCAGCGCGACTTCATTCTGGTAGTGGGCGCTGCGCCGCGAAGCTACCGTGCGGTGGCCGACGATCCCTTCCTGGGCGCTGGGAGACGGGGTAAAACGCAGGTCGAGGTCGCCGACCTTGGCGGTGAATTCACACAGCGCACGCACCGCGACGCTGTAGCTCAAGCCGCCTGCTCCGTCCAGCGCACATAACACACGGTCACGGGCATCTGGTGTTCGCCGCAGAACTCCAGCCAGCGCAGCTGGTTGTCTTGCAGGCGATCGCCGGGGCCTTTGACTTCGATCATGCGGTAGGTTTTTTCCTCAGGCCAGAACTGGATCAGGTCGGGCATGCCGGCGCGGTTGGCGCGGATATCCAGCAACAAGCGCTCGAACCAATGGCGCAGGTGTGCGGCGGGAAGGCAGTCGAGGGCCTGGTCGAGCAGCTCTTCGCTGAGTACGTTCCAGAACACGAAGGGCGACTGAATGCCCCATTTGTCCACGTACCGCTGGCGCATGGTGCGCTTGTAGCGCTCATCGCCCAGTTGATCCAGGCACTCGGCAAACAGCTCGGCGCGCCGCTGATGGAAGTCTTCGCTGTGCAAGTCCACGGGACCGCGCTGGAACGGGTGGAAAAACGACCCCGGCAACGGCGCGAAAATCGCCGGCCAGCACAGCAGTCCAAACAACGAATTGATCAGGGTGTTCTCGACGTAATGCACCGGCGCACCGTGGTCGCTCAAGTGGGCCTGCACGCAATACTCCACCGACATCAGCGGGTCCGGGGCCGGCAGCTCAAGGTCCAGGCGCACGATAGCCCGGGGTTTTACCTTGGGCATCGCCGGCTCGCCAAGTTTGCGCCGCAGCCTGGGTATCACACGCAACAGGTGCTGCTGCTCGGCTGCGCTCTCCGGGGCCAGCTGCGCTTCACGGGCCAGGACCATCGCCTGGGCGAAGTTTTCCTGGCGCTCCAGCACCCGGATCAGCCGTGCCCGTGCGCCGGGATAGGTGCAGCCTCGATAGATCGCCTCGGCCAGGGCCAGCTCGGCGCTGCGCTCGCAGTACTGGCCCACTTGGAACAATAGCTTGGCCCGACGTTTTTCCAGCCAGGGGTTATCGGTGTGCAGAGTAGCGATTTGTTCCAGCACGGCATCCAGTGCCTCGCCCGCTTCAAAAGCCTGTTGGCACTGGTGCAGAAACAGAAAGCCGTGCACGTCGTCACGGCTGCGCAATCCACGGGATTCGGCGCAGAACTCGACCTTTTCGTAAGTAAAAATCCCCAGGTCCGCCAGCACAAACTCCGACCAGTCCTGATAGAGATTGCCGAAGAACATCAGCCGCATGCGGTCGCACAGGTCCATCACGGTGAGGCTGTAAAGCTGATCGGCCAGGTCCGGGCACCAGTGCTGGAAGTGACGCGGTTCACAAAACTGCGTTGACAGCGACGCCAGCCAATCTGCCTTTTTGGCCCTGGGTTGCTCGATCCAGGGTTTGAACACCGCCAGGATTTCCGCTTTCTGCAACAGGCCAAACAGCTCGCCGAACGACAACAGGCATTGATCCGTCACCCAACCCTGTTCCAGCAACGGCAGCACCGCCTCGTGCACCGCGCCGATTTCGACATAATTGAGCTTGCCTGCCCGGAAATGCGCGCCCTTGCGCATCACCATGCGCACCAGCAAGGCCTGGGACGACTGCGGCAAGCTGTCAAATTGCTGAATGAAATGCTCTTCGTCCGGGGCCAGTAAATCGGCATACCGCTGCCCCAGCCAATCGAGTACTTGGCGGAAGTTATGCAGGTAATAGAGCGGGTCTTCAAGGGGATTGGACATGTCAGGCACGGGATCAAACACTGGTTATGCATACAGAGTGCCGTCCCTGGCCGGCTGTTGCAATCAGTAATAGATCAAAGGCACACGCAACTTTTTGCGTAATAATGATCAGATGGCTGTCAGCCACATAAAATATGTTTCCCCCGACCGCTCAGGCGCGGGGTTTTCGAAGGATCAAGGTAAGGGTTATGAGCATGAAGAATTTGGGTCTGGCGGTGGGTATGTTCACGTTGCTGGCATTGGCCGGTTGCTCCACACAGACCGTGGTGACCTTGCAGAACGGTACCCAATATTTGACCAAGGACGTGCCCAACGCGAAAACGGCCGATGGTTTCTACGAATTCACCGACATCGCCGGCAAGCGTATTCGCGTCAAGGCCGATGACGTCGCGACCGTGATGAAGGAGAAATAAAAAAGCGGGAGCCAATTGGCTCCCACCTTTCTTTGCAATGCACTGCCCTGTGGGAGCCGGGCTTGCCCGCGATGCAGGCAACTCGGTCTGCCAGGTACACCGTAGCGATCCCATCGCAGCCTCGCCAAGGCTCGACAGCTCCCACAGAAGCAGCGCTACTCAGCTGATGGAAATGCCATCGCCCCCAACCCCGGCTAATCCAACTCCGACCAGCGTCACCGAATCCGTGCCAAAACTCAGCACCGTATCGCCCCCCACCACCTTGGCATGGTCACGCCAGTCCGCACTGCCCTCCACGTCCCTGAACACCAGCTTGTCGGTGGACTGGTAACCGATCACCCGGTCCTGCCCAAACTGCCCGCCGAACAGAAAGGTGTTATGCCCGCTGTTGTCGCGGATCGTGTCATTGCCCTTGCCGCCTTCAATAAAGTCCACCCCCTTGCCGCCCTGGATCAGGTCATTACCGTCGCTGCCAATGATGAACGTGTTGCCCTTGTGGGGCTCGGCGTTGCGGTTGAGGTCCTGCACCCAGGTATTGGCCCGTGCCGGGTCCGACAGGTTGGCCACGATAATCGTCGAGTCCCGGCTGGTCAGGTCGTAGAATTTCGAGTCCAGGACCCGGGTCAAGCCATCGCCATAGGCCGTGGGCAAATGAGAAAGCCAGGTGGGCACATTGACGATGGAAAACGGCAGGACATTCCACAGCGTCGACCCGTAGTGGTCGTTGAAGTTGACGATATTGTCCGTTGTCGACTCATGGGGCTTGTCATGCACGCCCAGTGACGAGAAGTTGAACGACGACCCGTCCAGCGCACGAAACACCGGGTCATTCTCATAACCGATGTTCAACACCTTGTCGCCGCTGCTCTGGGTTGGCGAGGCATACGCCACATAGTTGGAGTCCTTGTAGAACCCCGACCATTTATTACCGCTCAGGTCAGCCATGCTGTTGACCGCCAGGCCACCCAGGCTATGACCGCTGACCACCACGTCCTTGCCCGTCAACCCATGACTGCCGGCATACGCCGCGACATCCTTGAGCAAGGTGCCAAAGGCTTCGCCGGCGTAGTTTTTCGCGTAATCCTTGGGGCCCAGCGCTGCCAGCAAATCACTGACCAGATCGCCAATGGAGTCGGTGATCAAGGTTTCCCGAGGCCCCGAAGTCCCGCGAAAACCAATGCCGATTTCCAGCAGTTTGCCGTCGCCATCGTACTTGCCCAGCACATCCACCTGCGCGGTGGTGTAGCCGGCCTTTTCACCGAAGAACGTGCCCCGGGCATCCACCTTGCCGCCATAGCCCAGGGTACTGGCGCTGATGGGCGTCCAGCCGGCCTTGTTGACCGCTTCGAGGGCCGCCTTTTCCGAGTCCGGGTTCCAGGGAATACCCGGAATTACCCCTTGGGAATCTGTACTGCCAAGCAGCGCCCCCACCAGGGTTGCCGGCAGTCCCAGGCCTAGGCCGTTGTGCTGATAGCCCACGGCAAAGCCATTATCCAGGTTGTGATAAGAGTACAAGGTGATCGCCATGGCATCGGCGAACAACGCTTTGGAGCCCTCGGTCCCGAGGTTTTTATAGTCGAAAACACCCATGGTATTGCCTCTCTTTTGTTGGAATTGTCGAGAAAGCCAAATCTGCACAGATTGACGATTGGAACCGGATCAATGTGGGAGCGGGCTTGCTCGCGAAAGCGGTGGTTCAGTCAACCCATCCACCGACTGGCACACCGCCTTCGCGAGCAAGCCCGCTCCCACATTTCGAACTGCAGTGTTTAGAAAGCCCAGTCCAGGCTCAAACCCACCCCATGGACTTTCTCTTTACTGGCCAGCAGGCCGTTGTAATCCAGGTTCACCTTCGCATCCTTGCTCAGCGCCAGGCTGACCCGCGCGCCCACCAATGCCGCATCACGCACCATCGACGAACTCTCCACCGAGAACGACGTACCGCCCGACGCAAACGCCAGGTGCCGCTCGGAATCGACGCTGCTCAGGTTGTGCTGCCAGCCCAGAGTGCCGGAAAGCTCCAGTTGCTGATGGTCGTTGATATTCAAGGTTTTCAGCGCTCGAGCACCCAGGGTACTCAACACAACATCGCGGCTGTCATCCCGGCCCTTCAAGGCCGCCGCATCGCCCTTCTCGGTAAACCCATCGGCGTCCAGATGCACATACGCCAGGTTGGCGAACGGTTCCAGGGCCAGGGGTTGCAGGTTCAAGCGATAGGCCGCTTCGGTAAACACCTGGGTGCTGCGGGCATCCACCTTGGCTTTCTGTTTGCCAGCGACTTCACCGTATTGCAGCTCGCGTTTCACATCGGCGCGGTGCCAGCTGTAGGTCGCCCCGCCGCTCAAACGCAAGGCACCGATCTCGTGCCCGGCATAGGCACCCAAGTGATAGCTGTCTACCGACGCCCGGGAATGGGTGTCGCTGCCCATGTTCAGTGACGTGTCGCTGTACCCCGCTACCAGGCCCACACGAGTGTCGTCATCCAGCGCGCCGTCCACACCCGCCAGCATGCCGCCGATGGAGGTGGTGTAGCCCGCCGTATCACTGCCGCTGTTGGTCTTGCCCCAGGCGCCCAGCGCCTTGACCCAGACGTTGCCACGGCTGTCGACGGTCTGGCTCGATGCGCCCATTTCCCCTTGCTGCAAACGCTCGCCCACGGCTTCGCGCAGGTAGCGGTTGTCATTGACCAATGCGGTTTCCAGCGCCGGGTAGATTTCCCCGGACAACTGCTGGAACGCACCTTGGGCCGAGGCCGCATTCGGCGCCAGCAACAGGCTTTCATAGACGGCGTTGCCCGCACCCAATTGCTCGGCGGCGGCTGCCACCGAACGTTGGTTCGGGGTGGCGGCCACACTGGCAAAGGTGTTGGCGTTGCGCCCCACATCCAGTTGCACGCCGTTGGCGGCGTAGTTCAAGGTGCCGCCGATAAACAGGTAGTCAGGCAGTACCGAACCGAAGCTGCCGGTGATCCCGCCTGCGGCCTGCAGGATGTTGTATTGGCGACCGATCAGGCTTTCGGCCTGGGTCTGGGTCAGCAGCGTCGGGCTGTTTTCCAGGGCCAGGGTCACCGTGCCGCCGCTGAGGGTGGCCTTGCCACCGGCGACGATGCGGTCACTGCTGGTTTCCGACAGTTCCACCGCGTAAGTGGAGCCCGCCGCAAAGCTCACGTCGCCAGCCACGTTCAGCGTGCCGATGGAGTTACCCGGCGCCACGGTACCGCCGCTGTTCGCCGTCAGCGAACCAATGCGCCCGGAACCGCCCACGACACCGCTGTTGCTGACGGTGACGTCGGAAGTGATCGAACCATTGATCGCCAGCAACCCTTGGTTGACCAGGGTCGGGCCGCTGTAGGTGTTGGTGCCGGTCAGCACCAGCGCACCAATGCCCTGCTTGGTCAGGCCGCCATGCCCGGAGATGTTGTTGCTCCACACATCCAGCCCACAATGCACGTCGGTGCACAGGCGCTGGGTCGGTTTGCCGGCATCCACCACGGCGCCAATCCCTGGCAGGTCCGCGACGAATTGACCGGAGCCGTAGGCACCGTCGATACGAAACTCGGCCGGGATATCCTCAGCCGTCACAAACATCCCCGGGCCGTTGATCGCCTTGCCCAGATTGATCATGCCCCAGCCGTACAGCGAGTCGATGCCCGGTGCGCCGAGGTCGGTCGCGGTGGTTTTCAACAGCGTGGAAATCTGGTCGCCACTCATGTACGGAAAGCGCTCCATCAGCACCGCCGCACTGCCCGCCACATGGGGCGCGGCCATGGAGGTGCCGTTGAAGTTGGCGTAGTCGGTGGTCAGGTTTTCCAGGGTGGTGCCGTTGATCACCGAGCTGTAGATCTTGGTGCCGGGCGCCGCCACGCAAAAGCTGGCGGCATAACCGCAACGTGAAGAAAAGGTGCTGATCACGTACGGTTCGGAACTGGCGGTGTCGGGGTTCTGTTGCAACGCCGCCACCGACAGCCAGTTGGGCGCGATCTCCGGCACGAAGTACGCCAGGCCCGAGATCGCGTCCGGGTTATTGCGGTTGTAGTCGTTGCCGGCGGCAAAGATCGTCAGCACGCCGCTGCGGGCCGCATCGATGGCGCCTTGATAAGCGCCGCCTGCAATTGTGCCAAGGATCGGCCGGATGTTATTGAACTGCGCCTGCGCCTCATTGACCGTGAAGTTGGGGAACGCCGGATCGCGCCCGCCCTTGGCGTACTGGTCACCGATACCGATGCCCCAGCTGTTGTTGATGATGCGTGCACCGCTGGCCACCAGCGCGTCCCAACCGGCTTTGTAGACCGCGCCGTCGTTGCCCAGGATGATCCCGTCTTCGGGGCCCGGGTCACCGTTTTCGGCGCTGATGATCTGCGCATCGAACGCCACGCCATGCATCGGCCCGCCGTCGCGGTTACCGGCGGCAATCCCGCCCACGTGGGTGCCGTGATTGCCGAGTTTGCCGTTGGAGCCCAGGGAGGGCGTGCCGTCATAGCGAAACGCATCCCCGGCCTTTACCGGGATGTACGGGTCGGTGTACTGGCGAATGCCTTCGGTCACGATCGTGACCACTTTGCCGGGGCTGGCGAATTCCGGATGCTGGGCATACACCGGCTGATCGAAGATCCCCAGCTTCACGCCCTTGCCGGTGTAGCCGGCGGCGTAAGCAGCGTCTGCATGCACGGCGCCGAGACCCCAATCGGCCTTGAATTCATTGCTGCGCCAGCTGGCAGCATCCCCCGGTTTTCCGCTTTCCACGTAGGGTGCGGCCTGGGCGGTACCCAGGCTGGCCAGGCAACACAGCAACGCGCCATATGGCACGCAGCTCAAGGCCTTGAGCGGGTAGCCCGGGCCTGTTGGGATGGCGGATTGAAACCCTCGTTTTGTTTTTTTCACGGTGACCTTCCTTAGATTTTATTGCACTTGTATAAATCACGTTTCTCCCAGGCGCCGCCGA
>NZ_JAXCIS010000197.1:0-3053 GCF_034044025.1 Pseudomonas sp. SED1 | reverse complement strand
AGATCGCATTTCAGCCCTTGGCGTTGAGTAACTTGTCGAACGCCTTGTCCAGGTTGCCTTCAGCACCTTTCAGCTTCTCACGACGTTCCTTCAACCAGCTCTGGTCCGTGTCTAGGTTCTTGCGCGCCTCCACCAACATCCGCTTGACCTCTTCCGGCTGCGGCCCACCCGTGCCTTTGCGGGTCTTGACCATCGCCGTCGGCGACAGCGCAGCACGGAAGCCGGCCTCATCCAGCGGCAAGGTATTCGGTGTCCATTTGTATTTGTCCGCCGCCTGGGTGTACAGCTTCTGCGCGTCCGCATACGGGAAGGTCTTTGGCGTGGTGCCGTTGCTGCGCGCCTCGGTGACGATCAGCGACGCGAAGCTGTGACCAATGCGGAACGGCACCTTGAACTGGCGCTCCAGGGTGTCGGCCAACTCCATCGAAGTCGTCCACTCGGACTCCAGCTCATCCAGCGCCCGCTGCGGATTGATTTGCAGCGCATCCAGCACCGCGTCCATGCTTTTGAACATTTCGTCGGTGGACTGGAACAGCCCCAGGGAATCAAACGCAAACTTGTAGTCGGTCATCCCGGTAGTGACGTTGTGCGCGCGCAAGGTCACGGTCTGCGCCAGGCCGACCACGTCCGAGGCTGATTCCCGGGTGCGCATCAACAGCCCCGGGTTGCGCTTTTGCGGCATCGCGCTGCTGGTGTAGGTGGACTCTTCGTCCAGCAGCAGCCAAGGGCGGATCTGATGATATTGGGTGTGGATATCGCCAATCATCGCGCCGATGCGAATCGCCGAAGACGCCGCCAGGTTCGCCGCTTCGATCGGAATGTCATAGGTCGACACCTGGCTCGAATCCAGGGAGTTTTCCCGCACGCCATCAAAGCCCAGCAGTTCGGCCAAACGCTCGCGGTTCAGCGGGTAGGCGGAATTCGCCAGCACCGCGGTGCCCATCGGGCTCAGGTTGAGGCGGGTGTAGAGTTCGCGAATACGCTGGCCATCGCGATCAAACGCCGCTTCGAACGCCAGCAGGTAGTGCGCATAGCTGATGGGCATGGCCTGCACGCCGTTGGTGTAGGCCGGTATGAGGGTGTCGACGTTCTTCTCGGCGATGTTAAGGATGCGCTGGCGGGTGGCGTTCAGCGCGTCGCTGTAGGCCAGTACCTGTGAGCGCAACTTGGCCAGGCGGTAGGTGGCGAGCATGTCCTGGCGGCTGCGGCCGGAGTGGATCAGGGAGGCTTCAGGACCGATCTTGTCGGTCATGATTTTTTCCAGCTGCAGCACATCTTCCGGGCGCTTGCCGTCGGGCTGATCGGCCTGGTCGATGGCAAAGCGCACGCCGCCGGCGATCTTGTGGCCCATGTCCGGCTTAACGATGCCTTCTTCGGTGAGCATCACGATCGAGGCTTTGTTGATGCGGTTCAACCAGGCGAACTGGGTTTGGGTCGGGTCGCCCTTGGCCTTGTGGGCCGTTTGCGAGGAGCCCGGTGTGGCGCCGACTTTGGCCGCCTGGGCCGCGCATTCTTCGGTGGTTTTGCAGGGCAGCGCACCGGTATCGGCGGCATAGGCGCCGTAACTGCTGAACAGGGCAAAGGCGATGGCCAGGTGGATCAGGCTTTTATGGGTATTCATGTGCAACGCTCCGGGAAAAATCACAGCAAGGGCAGGGTGTAGCTGACGATAAAGCGGTTCTGGTCGATATCGCTGCCGCTGCCATTGCTGCGATACGTGCCATTGCGCCATTTCACTTCAAGGTTCTTCAGGGCGCCGCTCTGGAATACGTAGCCGATATCGGTGTTGCGCTCCCACTCGGTGCCTTCCAGGGTGCGAGTACGTACGAAGTTGTCGCCTTTGAGGTAGCGGGTCATGAAGGTGAGGCCGGGGATGCCGAGGGCGGCGAAGTCATAGTCGTAGCGCGCCTGCCAGGACTTTTCCTCAGGGTTGGCAAAGTCCGGCGAGATCATCACGTAGTTGACGAGGTAGGAGTCGGTGCCGTCCAGGTGGGGGAAGCCGGTGGTGCCTTTCATGCGCTGGTAGGCGGCACCGAACGAGTGGCCGTGGAGGCTGTAGGTGAACTTGGCGCCGAAGGCCTGGTTGTCGATGTTGCTGTTGCCTTCCTTGCTGGAGTCGGCGTAACGCAGGTCGGTCTTGAACGACTGCGCGTCGCCCAATGGCAGGGTGTGGACCAGGTTGAAGATGTGTTGCTTGTAGTTGTTCTCGAGGTTGGCGTAGTGGTAGCCCGTGACGAAGGTTTTGGTCCAGGCGTAGCTGGCACTGGCGAAGTCGAATTTATCGCTGGGCACGGCGCCCTTGATGCCTTTGCCGTCGACTTCAATGTCTGCATGGCCGCTGTCGTTACGCAGGGTGTTGCTGGTCAGGCGCCCGGCGTCGAAGGTCAGGCCGGCGATGTCCTGACTGGTCAGTTGCGTGCCGCGAAAAGTCTGGGGCAGCAGCCGGCCGTCGTTGGGCAGCACGGTCGGCAGCTTGGGGATCAGCGTGCCGAATTTAAGTACGCTTTTGGAGATGCGCGCTTTGCCGGTGACACCCATTCGGCTGTAGCTGTCCGGTGCGCCATCCTCGCCGACGGGGAGCAGGCCGCTGTTTTGGCGGTCGGGGCTTGAGTCGAGTTTCAGGCCTTGCAGGCCGATGGCATCGATGCCAAATCCCACCAGGCCTTCGGTGTAACCCGACTGGTAGTTGAGAATCAGGCCTTGAGCCCACTCGTCACGTTTGGACTGGCTGGCGTTGTCCTGGCGGTAATCGCTGTTGAAGTAGAAGTTGCGAAATTCGAGGTCGGCCTTGCTGTCTTTGAAAAAGTCAGCTTCGGCGAAGGTTGGGAAGGCGAGGGTCAAACCGAGGGTGGCCGAAGTCAGGCCCAGGGTAATGGGGGATTTGTTCATTGTTATTCCCGTTGTCTGCTGCTTATTTTTAGAATTATCTGGCCGGACGGCGACAGGGAGACGCGTCCGGCTTGCGCAGGCTAACGAGTTGTTTTGCAGATTGAAAATATATAGAAAGTGTTGAAGCGAGATGTTTTAGATATGAGGGAATTTCGTTGTGGCGA
>NZ_JAXCIS010000196.1:0-3251 GCF_034044025.1 Pseudomonas sp. SED1 | reverse complement strand
GATCGGGTTTGCAGCCACGGAATCAGCGGTGGGCGGCCACCAGTAGCATCATCGGCCGCTCCAGCTCTTCTGCCAATGCGGGGCGGGCCTTAAGGTCATCCTCACTTGGGCCCCACTCGTCTACATGGGTCAGGGTGAACCCCGCTTGGATCAACAGCGTCAGCAACGTGCCTACCGTGCGATGCTGCTTGATCACGCCATCCGCCAACCAGTTGGTGACCCTTGGCCCTTCAATCTGATAGCTGTCCACCGGCCAACTTTTGCGCCCTTGCTCATCAATCAGCCAGCCCGGTTGCCGGGGTGCCATGAAGATCGGGTGTTCGATGGAAAACACCAACCGCCCGCCCGGGACCAACGCTTGATGGATGCGCGCGAACAGGCCTTTCAGATCGACGATGTAATGAAACGCCAATGAGCTGTAGGCCAGGTCGAAAGCGGCATCCGGAAGGTCGAGTTTTTCCAGGTCGGCGATGCCGTAGGTGATAGCCGAAGACGCAGTCATCTCCTTCGCCCGCGCCAGCATTTTTTGCGACACATCCAGCCCCAGCACCTGCTCGGCGCCCTGCTCCTGAGCCCAGCGACTGAACCAGCCGTAGCCGCAACCGAGGTCCACCACTTTCGAGCCACACATCGGCGGCAACATGGCCTGCAAAGCCGGCCACTCCGGAGCGCCGGCGAGGCCTTCTACCGAGCGGCCCATTTTGCTGTAGCCCTCGAAGAAAACCTCGGTGTCGTAGATGTTCTGGGTCATGACGTTGCTCCGTGCTGAATGGCGACTATTCTGCCGAATCAGCCCGCGCTCAACAACGTATCCACTTCAGCCGTGCCCGGTGAGGTTGCCGGCCCCCAGCGCGTGACCGCCAATGCTGCCGCCGCATTGGCGCGACGTGCCGCGACAGCTGGCGCCAAACCATTGGCCAGGCCGGCGATAAACACCCCGGCGTGAGCATCACCCGCACCGTTGCTGTCCACCGCCTTGACCTTGAATCCCGGCACATGCTCGGCCTTGCCGTTACGGCTGACCCAGCAGCCATTCGGTCCATCGCGAACCACCAGCAAGGTGCCGGCGGGCAGGTGCTCGTTGAGTTTGAGCAATGCCCCCGCGAGATCGCTGGCGCCGGTGAATGCCAGGGCTTCCGGACCGTTGCTGGTCCAGATGTCGATACGCGGCAACAAGGTGACCATCAAGGCCGAGTCCGGCGCCTTCACCAGCGGGCCCGGATCGAACACCACCGTGATCTGGCGCGGCAACGCCAACAGCCAATCGAGCAACGCTTGGGCCTTGCCCTCCAGCAGCAAGCTGTAGCCGCTGACGTACACATAGTCATCGGCGTTGGGTACCGCGCTGGCCAGGTCTTGCGCGAGCAAATCACCTTCGGCGCCGATATGGGAAATGAAGGTACGCTCGGTAGTGGCTTCGGTCAGGGACACACACAGGCCGGTGTCCTTGTCGTCGCTCGCAGCCAGGGCCATTTCAATGCCCTCGGCCTGCATTGCCGCGCGTGCCAGGTCACCAAAGCGGCCGCTGCCATGGCGGCCCAGGTAGACCACCGGCAAGCCGTTGCGTCGGGCGGCGGCCATCACGTTGAAGCCGCCGCCGGCTTCGAAGCTGGCGGAATTGGCCAATACATCGCCGCCGGTGGCGGGCAATGTGTCGAGGGACATGACCAGGTCGACGATGACCTGGCCGCTGTGCAGCAATCTAGACATTAGCGCTCTCTACCAAAGCCGGACGACGATCAGTCGCGCCACCCAGTACCGCATAAATCCCACCGGCCACCAGGAAGGTGACGATCCAGCCCAGGCCGTTATGGCCCAGCCACGAATCGGACAACGGCCCGGCGAACCAGATGTTCTCGGCCGTGGTGCCGATGGTGGTGAAGCTGAAGCCCAGCACAATCGCAATCGCCCAGGCGCCGAACGCACGCCATTCAACCCCGCCGCGGTACCAGTAGGCGCTGCTTGGCGTCACGTCCAGCAGGTCTTTGGGGCTGTAGTAGTGACGATGGATCAGGTCGACCACAAAGATCCCGACCCAGGCGGTGATTGGCACCGCCAGCAACGAGATGAAAGTGATGAACGGACCATAGAAACTGTCGGCGATCAGCATGAAGTAGATCGAACCGGCGAAGATCGCGACGATGTCAACGATCACCGCGTGCACGCGCTTGACCTTCAAGCCGAGGGTCAAGGTGGTGAGGCCCGCCGAGTACACCGACAGGTTGTTGGACAGCAGCAGTCCGCCAAACGCGGTGATCAGGTACGGCACCGCCATCCAGGTCGGCAGCATGTCGCGAATCGCGATGATCGGGTCAGTGGCCGACGCCAGGTCGTTGTTGCCCACCGACAGCAGGCCGCCGAGGGTGATCAACAGCGCCAGCGGAATCCCCGCACCGAAGGCGGCAGACGCCACCAGGCGCACGGCCTTGACGCTGCGGTGCTGGTAACGCGACATGTCGGCACCGGCGTTGGCCCAGCCGATACCAGTACCGGCGGCCATGGTGCCGATGCCGATGATCATCGCGCTCAACGGCGCAGGCGTGGCGTTGAACACCGCGCTCCAATCGATGGTGGCGCAGAGGAAACCGCCCACCAGGATATTCAGTGCGCCGAACACGTAGGTGGCCCACTTCTGGATCACCAGCAAGGTGGCGTGGCCCAGGCCCGATACGGCGAGGGTCAGCAGCACGAAAATGCCGATAAACAGCAGGGTCAGTACCGGCGCGCTTTTGGCGGCAACCGGCGAGTTGAACAGGATCGAGCACAACGACAGCAGCACGAATGCCGCGGTGGTGGTATTGACGGTTTCCCAGCCCAGGCGCGACATCAGTGACACCAGGGTCGGGCCGATATTGCCGCGTACGCCGAAGATCGCCCGGGACAGCGTCAAGCTCGGGGCACGGCCACGACGGCCGGCGATGGAGATGATGCCGACCACCGCAAACGAACCGGCGGCGCCGAGGATCGCGACGATGATCGCCTGCCAAATTGCCAGGCCGCGAAACGCCACGAGGGTCGCGCCCAACGGCAAGCCGAGGATGCTGATATTGGCCGCAAACCAGACCCAAAAGAGTTGCAGCGGATGGCCGTTGCACTCCCCTTCCGGGACCGGCTCGATGCCGCGTGTTTCCAATTGCCCGGCGCTTTGGCCGGAAGAGGACGTACTCATGGTGGGGTGCTCCTGATGCCTGTTTTTTTGTGGTTGTGGCAGGTTGGCAAGTTGAATCTGTGTTCCGGTCTTCCTGACTCGA
>NZ_JAXCIS010000195.1:0-2717 GCF_034044025.1 Pseudomonas sp. SED1 | reverse complement strand
TCGTTTTAGAGATCGTGAACCATGAACGCTACCTTCGACTTCACCCACCAGCGCATCCTCGTCACCGGCGCCAGCAGCGGCATCGGCCGGGAAATCGCTCTGCAATTGATCGCCAGCGGCGCCGAGGTTTTCGCCTTGGGCCGCGACGCCCAATCCCTGGCCCAACTCGGCTGCGCAACCCTGTGCCTGGACATCGCCAACAGCGCCGCGCTGGACCTGGCCCTGCAAGGTTTGCCGCCGATGCACGGCCTGGTCAACTGCGCCGGCATCTCTCGCCTGGAGCCGGCGGCTGCCATCAGCGCCGAAGCCTTCGACCAAGTGATGAACGTCAACGCCCGCGCCGCCGCCCAGGTCGCCAGCCGTATCGCCGCGGCAATGATTGAAGCCAAGATCGCGGGCAGCATCGTCAACGTTTCCAGCCAGGCCTCACTCGTAGCGTTGGACGATCACCTCGGCTACTGCGCTTCTAAGGCCGCACTGGACGCCATCACCCGCGTGCAATGCGCGGAATGGGGACGTTTCGGGATTCGCGTCAACAGCGTCAACCCCACCGTCACCCTTACGCCCATGGCGCAGATGGCCTGGTCGGCGCCCGCCAAGCGCGACCCGGCATTGGCGGCGATTCCCCTCGGGAGGTTTGCCGAAACGGCGGAGGTGGCCCTGCCGGTGCTGTTCCTGCTGAGCGATGCCGCCAGCATGATCAGCGGCGTCAGCTTGCCGATCGATGGCGGGTATACCAGCCGCTAGCCGTTCTCCAGTTTGCCGGCGATCACCACTTTGTCCCGCGGTTTGTGCGGGTCTTCAAGGCGGTCCAGCAGCAGCCGCACCGCGCTGCTGCCGGCCAGTGATGCGTCGTGGGCCACGCAGGCAATCGGCACGCCGAAGATATCGGCGAAGGGCAGGCGGTCGATGCCGCAGATGGTCAGGCTTTCGTGGGGGATGTTGTGCATGCGCAACGCGCGCAAGGCGCCGAGGGTGATCAACTGATTGAAGCCCATGATCGCGTCCGGCGCCGAGTGCTCAGCCAGGTAGTCGAGGGTATGCAGGTAGGAGGGCATCAGCGTGTAGTCGCCGGCACATACTTCGACGTGCACCTGCGGGTGATCGGCCAGTACTTCTTTCAGGCCCTTGAGGCGTTCCATGGTGATGCGCGAATGCTCCGGCCCGGTCAGTACCAGCAGGCGCTTGAGATTCGGGGTTTGCCGCACCAGGTACTGCGCCGCCTCGATGCCGCTGTGGTAGTTATCCAGCACCACGCGGCTGAACGGGCTCTCGTGGATGGTGCGGTCGAGCAATACAACCGGCGTCTTGCCGTTGGCCAGGCGCTCCAGGTAATCGGGCTGGTAGCTGGGCTCATCGGAGACCGGCGACAGGATGATTCCCGCCACGCGGTAGCCCAACAGGGTGTCGACTGCCTTGCTTTCCAGTTCTTCCAGCTCGTCGGTGTCCACCAGCATGATGGTGTAGCCGTGCTTTTTCGCCTCGCGGGAAATCGCCTTGATCATCTCGCTGTAGAAGGGGTTGTCCACCGAGGCGGTGATCACGCCGATGATCAGGCTTTCGCTGCGCTTGAGCCCGCGGGCGAAGGCGTTGGGCACGTAGTCCAGCTCCCGCGCCACCTCGAGAATCCGCGCCAGGGTGGCGGGCTTGACCAGGTCGGGTTTGCTCAGCGCCCGGGACACCGTGATGGTGGTCATGTTGACCCGTTTGGCGATGTCGCTGATGGTGACGGATTTTTTCTTGTTCATCGGCAGGGGGAAACCAGGAGAAAACAACCTGAGGCTACCATGTGCACGGCTTCAAATCACCGGATCCCAGCGCTGCGACCAATCCTTTTCCGCCTCCACCACCGCCCGCAGCAAGGCCAGTGCCTGCTGCAAAACCGCCGAGTCGCGCTCGCGGGAATACACCAGGTACGTCGGAAAACTGAACTCCGGCGCCTTGGGTACCCGTTCCATCACCCCGCTGTCCAGGTAGCTCTGCACCACCCGCGTGCGGAAATACCCGGCGCCGCCGTTCTCAAGAATGTACTGCAACGCCAACGGCCCCAGATTGAAACTTAGAGCTGCGCGGGCCTTTTCCGGCAGCGCCGCATCGTGTTGTTGGCGAAAGCCCTGGCCCCAGTCGATATACACGTAGGGCTCGGGCCGCGCCGCCAGTTGCACCAGGATCAGCTTTTCTTCCAGCACCTGCTCCACCTGCAACCCCGGCCAGTATTGCGGCTGGAACACCAGTGCAGCGTCCAGCACGCCCAGTTCCAGCTGACGCAACAGGTATTCGCCTTCGCGAATCTCGGTGCGCAAGGCATGACCGGGGATGTGTTCACGCAGGGCCTGGGCCCAGCCGAGCATCAACGGGTTGCACAGGCTGACTTCGCCACCGATGTGCAGCACGTTGCGGTAACCATCGGGCAACGGCAGGTCGCGGCGGGCGGCTTCCCAGGTTTGTACCAACTGGTTGGCGTAGACCACGAAGGCCTCGCCGTCCGGGGTCAGGCGCGCACCGGCGCGGTTGCGCACGAACAGGGTGCTGTTGAGCTGGCTTTCGAGGTTTTTGACGCGGGCGGTGATCGCGGTCTGGGTGACGTGCAGCTTCTCGGCCGCCGCGGCGAGGCTGCCGCAGCGGGTGATTTCGAGGAAGGTGCGTGCCAGTTCGATGTCCATGAAACCCCCTTGGATGATAGGAGGCATTGTAGGGGCTGATGATCGGAATACGGA
>NZ_JAXCIS010000194.1:0-5158 GCF_034044025.1 Pseudomonas sp. SED1 | reverse complement strand
GATCTCCACAGTTTGTGAAGGGCGCGATCCTGCTCGAAAATGGTGCGCAACGGCATACGTCAAATGACGTACGCCGTTACGTCAGGCTGCGTATACCCGCCGTGGCCACCTGCCGCCATGCTGAATCCCTCATTGCAGAGGAGTCGCCCCATGGAATCACGATTGATCCGCTCCAAACCGTTGTTGGCGTTATCACTGCTGGCGGCGAGTCTGTTCAGCCATGGCGTCATGGCCGACAACGAAGGCCTGGCGGTGACGCCTACCGAAGTCACCGTCGGCCAGCTGCACTCGGCCACCGGCACCATGGCGATTTCCGAAACCGGTTCGATCCAGGCCGAACGCCTGGCCATCGAGCAGATCAACGCCTCGGGCGGGATCCTCGGGCGGCAGATCAAGGTGATCCAGGAAGACGGCGCGTCCGACTGGCCGACCTTCGCTGAAAAGGCCAAGAAACTGCTGGTCAACGACAAGGTGGCGGCGGTGTTCGGCTGCTGGACCTCAGCCTCACGTAAAGCCGTACTGCCGATCTTTGAAAAAGAGAACGGCCTGCTCTACTACCCGACCTTCTATGAAGGCCTGGAACAGTCGAAAAACGTGATCTACACCGGGCAGGAAGCGACTCAGCAAATCCTCGCCAGCCTCGACTGGATCGCCAAGACCAAGGGCGCCAAAACCTTCTATCTGGTGGGCTCGGACTACATCTGGCCGCGCACTTCGATGAAGATCGCGCGCAAGCACATTGAAAACGTCCTGCACGGCACCGTGGTCGGCGAAGACTACTACCCGTTGGGCAACACCCAGTTCGGTTCGCTGATCAACAAGGTCAAGCTGAAAAAGCCTGATGTGGTGTTCGCGGCCGTGGTAGGCGGCTCCAACGTGGCCTTCTACAAACAACTCAACGCGGCGGGCGTGAATTCATCCAAGCAAACCCTGCTGACCCTGTCGGTGACCGAAGACGAACTGCTGGGCATCGGCGGCGAAAATATGGCCGGCTTCTACGCCTCGATGAAGTACTTCCAGAGCCTCGACAACCCGAACAACAAAGCCTTCGTGGAAGCGTTCAAGGCCAAGTACGGCAAGGACGCGGTGATCGGTGACGTGACCCAGGCGGCCTACCTCGGCCCATGGTTGTGGAAAGCGGCGGTGGAGAAGGCGGGCAGTTTCGACGTGGATAAAGTCGTCGCCGCCTCCCCGGGCATCGAGCTGAAAAACGCGCCGGAAGGCTACGTGAAGATCCACGAGAACCATCACCTGTGGAGCAAGTCGCGCATCGGTGAAGTGCAGCCAAACGGGCAGTTCAAGGTGATCTACGAGTCGGATCTGATCGAGCCGAATCCGTTCCCGAAAGGCTACCAATAAGCCTGGATCTGGCGCTGATCTAAAGGTGGGAGCGGGCTTGCTCGCGAAAGCGGAGTGTCATTCACAGATGTATTGACTGATGCACTGCATTCGCGAGCAAGCCCGCTCCCACATAAATCAAAAGCAGACCTTGGTTTTCATCATTACCTCCCGCTCAGGAGACCATCATCATGGAATGGCTATCGGAATTTGGAGCCATCGCGGCGATGCAGGGGTTCAACGGCTTGTCCGTGTTCTGCGTGCTGTTGCTGATGGCATTGGGACTGGCAATCATCTTCGGCCAGATGGGCGTGATCAACATGGCCCACGGTGAGTTCCTGACCATTGGCGCCTACACCACTTACGTCTGTTCCAGCCTCACCGCGCACTTCGCGCCGAGCTTTCAGCCGTATTACTTTTTCATTGCCATTGCCCTGTCTTTCCTCGTCGCCGGTGCCGTCGGCTGGCTGGTGGAATGGGCGATGATCAGCCGTTTGTACAAGCGCCCACTGGACACCTTGCTCGCCACCTGGGGTTTGTCCCTGGTCATGCAGCAAACCTTCCGCTCGGTGTTCGGCGCCCGTGAAGTCAGCGCCGAACCGCCGGCCTGGCTGATGGGTTCGGTGAACCTCACCGACGCCATCGAAATCCCGGGCAACGGCCTGTTCATGATGGGCCTGACCCTGCTGCTGACCGGGGCGATTTTCGTCATGCTCTACCGCTCGCGCTGGGGCCTGCAAGTGCGCGCCACCGTGCAAAACCGCTTGATGAGCCGCGCCGTGGGCATTAATACACGCAAGGTCGACCGCATGACCTTCGCCCTCGGCTGCGGCGTGGCGGGCGTGGCCGGTGCGGCCTTTACCACCATTGGCTCCACCGGGCCAACTGCCGGTTCGCAGTACATCGTCGACACCTTCCTGGTCGTCGTATTCGGCGGCGCGCAAAGCCTGTTTGGCACCATTGCCTCGGCATTCGTGATTGCCCAGACCCAATCGCTGTCGGAGTTTTTCCTCAGTGGCTCGATGGCCAAGGTGCTGACGTTGTCGTCGGTGATCCTGATCCTGATGCTGCGCCCGCAAGGGTTGTTCTCCATCAAAGTGCGCAAGTAGAGGCGAACCGATGAAGGCTCTAGACAAACTGCTGGGCGGCCAGCAAAACCTGATCGGCATCGTGCTGCTGGCGGTGTTGATCCTCGTGGTGTTTCCGCTGACCCTGGATGCGTTTCGCCTGAACATGGTCGGCAAGTACCTGACCTACGCGTTCGTCGCCGTGGGCCTGGTGCTGTGCTGGGGCTATGGCGGGATTCTCAGCCTCGGGCAGGGTGTGTTTTTCGGCGTCGGCGGCTACTGCATGGCGATGTTTCTGAAGCTTGAGGCCTCGGACCCGATCAGCACCAAGATCCAGTCGACGCCGGGCATTCCGGACTTTATGGACTGGAACCAGATCACCGAACTGCCGTGGCTGTGGCAGCCATTCCACAGCTTCACCTTCACCCTGTTCGCGGTGATTGCGGTGCCGGTGTTGCTGGCATTCATCATCGGCATGGCGCTGTTCAAGCGGCGGGTGGGCGATGTGTATTTCTCCATCGTCACCCAGGCGATTGCGCTGATTCTCACGGTGCTGATCGTCGGCCAGCAAGGCCTCACCGGTGGCGTCAACGGCATCACCGACCTCAAGACCCTGCTGGGCTGGGACCTGCGCGGTGACGGCGCGAAGATGATCCTGTATTTCATCAACGCCGGGCTGCTGTTTGGCTGCATCTTCATTGGCCGCTTCATCCTCGCCTCGAAGCTGGGCCGGTTGTTGATGGCCATGCGTGACAAGGAAGAGCGGGTGCGGTTTTCCGGGTATGACGTGGCCAGTTTCAAGATCTTCGTGTTCTGCGTGGCGGCCGCGTTCTCGGCGATTGGCGGGGCAATGTTTGCCTTGCAGGTGGGCTTTATGTCGCCGTCGTTCGTGGGGATCGTGCCTTCCATCGAAATGGTGATCTTCGCGGCGGTGGGCGGGCGCATGTCGCTGCTGGGCGCGGTATATGGCGCGTTGCTGGTGAACTACGGGAAGACCTACTTTTCCGAATCCTTCCCCGAGCTGTGGCTATACCTGATGGGCGGGTTGTTTATTGCGGTGGTCATGTACTTCCCCAACGGCTTGGCCGGGTTGTGGGACAGCCATGGTCGCCAGGCCCTGGCCCGACTGTTGCGGCGCAAGCCGGTGGTCAAGGCCGAACCCGCGAAGATCAAGCCCAAGGCTGAAGCCAAGATCCTGGAGACACAACCATGACCGCCGTCGGTTTTGAAATGAAAAAGCCCGTGTTGGCCATTGAAGGGCTGACCGTGTCATTCGACGGCTTCAAGGCGGTCGACAACCTCAACCTGTACATCGACCGCAATGAAGTGCGGGTGGTGATCGGCCCCAACGGTGCCGGCAAAACCACGGTGCTGGATTTGATCTGCGGCAAGACCCGCGCCACCAGCGGCAGTATTCAGTTCGACGGCCAGGAACTGACCAAAATGCGCGAATACAACATCGTGCGGGCCGGGGTAGGGCGCAAGTTCCAGAACCCGTCGATCTACGAAAATCTTACGGTGTTTGAAAACCTTGAAATGTCGTATCCGGCCGGACGCAAGGTCTGGGGCGCGCTGTTTTTCAAGCGCAATGCCCAGGTGGTCGCGCGGGTCGAGCAAGTGGCGCGGGAGATCTTCCTCGGTGATTTGTTGCAGCAGCAGGCGGACCTGCTGTCCCACGGGCAAAAGCAGTGGCTGGAGATTGGCATGCTGCTGATGCAAGACCCTGAATTGTTGATGCTCGATGAGCCGGTGGCCGGGATGAGCGTCAACGAGCGGGCGCAAACGGCCGAGTTGCTCAAGCGCATCAGCCAGGGGCGCTCGGTGTTGGTGATCGAGCATGACATGGAGTTCGTCAAGAGCATCGCTCACAAGGTCACGGTTTTGCATCAGGGCAAGGTGCTGGCCGAGGGCAGCATGGAGTCGGTGCAGAGCAATCCGAAAGTCATTGAAGTGTATTTGGGCCACTGAGGAGTCGGGCATGTTCAAGATCGACAAACTGTCGTGTGGGTACGGGCAGAGCCAGATTCTTCACGACCTGGAACTGGATGTGGCGAAGCGTGAGATCGTCGCGGTGATGGGGCGTAACGGGATGGGCAAGACCACGCTGTTCAAGAGCCTGATGGGGATTCTGCCGCAGTGGCAGGGGCAGGTGAGTGTGGATGGGCATGATGTGTCTGGGCTTGAAACCCATGAGCGGGTGGCGCGGGGGATTGCCTATGTGCCGCAGGGGCGGATGATTTTTCCCAGCATGAGTGTGTTGGAGAATATTCAGACCGGGTTGCCGGCGGCGGCACGGGGCAGGGTGCCTGAAGATTTGTATGCGCTGTTTCCGGTGTTGTATGACATGCGTTCGCGCAAGGGTGGGAATTTGTCTGGGGGGCAGCAACAGCAATTGGCGATTGCCCGGGCGTTGGCGACGAATCCTAAGGTGTTGTTGTTGGATGAGCCGACTGAGGGGATTCAGCCTTCGATCATCAAGGACATTGCTCGTACGCTTAAGGAGATTCGCAATTTGCGGGATTTGACTATTGTTGTTTCTGAGCAGGTGTTGTCGTTTACGCTGGAGATTGCTGATCGGTTTTTGGTGATTGAGAAGGGGAGGTTTGTGATTGAGGAGACTCGGGATCGGGTGGATGAGGCGACCATTAGTCGGTATTTGTCGGTGTGACTTGGTTGAGTAAATATCCGTTATTTAGGTAACGGCGGCTTATGGTTCCGCTCTTACAGCGGGTCACTTTTGGCAAACGCCCGGA
>NZ_JAXCIS010000193.1:0-2817 GCF_034044025.1 Pseudomonas sp. SED1 | reverse complement strand
TTTCACATCGAATTTGAGTCACCCCTAATAACAAGAATCCCCGGGAGCCCGCTTATGTCGGTCGATCCGCAACACCTGCTTCGCGAGCTGTTTGCCACAGCCATCGACGCCGCCCACCCCCGGCAAGTCCTCGAACCCTATCTGCCCGCCGACCGCAGCGGCCGCGTCATCGTAATCGGCGCCGGCAAAGCCGCCGCCGCCATGGCGCTGGTGGTGGAAAACGGCTGGCAAGGCGAAGTCACAGGCCTGGTGGTCACCCGCTACGGCCACGGCGCGCCCTGCAAGAAAATCGAAGTGGTCGAAGCCGCGCACCCGGTGCCGGATGCCGCAGGCCAGGCCGTAGCAAAACGTGTGCTGGAACTGATCAGCAACCTCAGCGAAGACGACCGCGTGATCTTCCTGCTCTCCGGCGGTGGCTCTGCGCTGCTCGCCCTTCCGGCCGCCGGTATCACCCTGGCGGACAAGCAAGCGATCAACAAAGCCCTGCTCAAATCCGGCGCTGCCATTGACGAGATGAACTGCGTACGCAAGCACCTCTCTGCGATCAAGGGCGGTCGCTTGGCCAAGGCCAGCTGGCCGGCCACGGTCTACACCTATGCGATTTCCGATGTGCCGGGTGACCAGGCCACCGTCATCGCTTCGGGCCCCACCGTCGGCGACCCGAGCACCTCGCAACAGGCGTTGGCGATCCTCAAGCGCTACCAGATTGAAATCCCGGCGTCCGTACGCACCTGGCTGCAAAGCCCGGAGTCGGAAACCGTCAAGCCCGGCGACCCGGTGCTCGCCCGCAGCCATTTCCAGCTGATCGCGCGCCCGCAGCAATCCCTGGAAGCCGTGGCGGTGAAAGTCCGCCAGGCCGGTTTCAGCCCGCTGATCCTCGGCGACCTGGAAGGCGAAGCCCGAGACGTGGCCAAGGTGCACGCCGGTATCGCCCGGCAAATCATCCAGCACGGCCAGCCGTTGGCGGCGCCTTGCGTGATCCTTTCTGGCGGTGAAACCACCGTGACCGTGCGCGGCAACGGCCGTGGCGGACGCAATCCCGAATTCCTGCTGAGCGTCACCGACAGCCTCAAGGGCCTGCCCGGCGTCTACGCCCTGGCGGGTGACACCGACGGCATCGACGGCTCCGAAGACAACGCCGGCGCAATCATGACACCCACCAGCTACGCTCGCGCCGAAGCCCTGGGCTTGAGCGCCCGCGATGAGCTGGACAACAACAATGGCTACGGCTACTTCGCGGCCCTCGACGGCTTGATCATCACTGAGCCGACCCGCACCAACGTCAACGATTTTCGCGCCATTCTGATTCTAGAGAGCCCTGAAAGAGAGTCCCCTGAACATGACGCCTGACAAGAAGGTCAAGATCCTCGCCACGCTGGGCCCCGCCACCGACAGCATCGACGACATCCGCGAGTTGGTGGAAGCCGGGGTGAACATCTTCCGGCTGAACTTCAGCCATGGCGATCATGCCGATCACGCCCAGCGCTACCAGTGGATTCGCCAGGTGGAGCGCCAGCTCAACTATCCCCTCGGCATCCTCATGGACCTGCAAGGCCCGAAGCTGCGGGTCGGGCGTTTTGCCGAAGGCAAGGTGCAACTGATTCGCGGCCAGGCCCTGCGCCTGGACTTGGACCCGACACCCGGTGACCAGCGGCGGGTCAACCTGCCGCACCCGGAAATCATCGCGGCCCTGAAGCCCGGCATGGACCTGCTGCTGGACGACGGCAAGCTGCGCCTGCGGGTGATCACCAAGCACGCCGACGCCATCGACACCACCGTGCTCAATGGCGGCGAACTGTCGGACCGCAAAGGCGTGAACGTGCCCCAGGCGTTGCTGGAACTCAGCCCGCTGACCCCCAAGGACCGCCGCGACCTCAGCTTCGGCCTGGAACTGGGTGTGGACTGGGTGGCGCTGTCGTTTGTGCAACGCCCGGAAGATATTCGCGAAGCCCGCGAGTTGATCGGTGACAAGGCGTTCCTGATGGCCAAGATCGAGAAACCGTCGGCGGTGCAGCGCCTGCGGGAAATCGCCGAGTTGAGCGACGCGATCATGGTCGCCAGAGGGGACCTGGGGGTGGAAGTGCCGGCGGAGAGCGTGCCGCAAATCCAGAAGGACATCATTGGCGTCTGCCGTCAGTTGGGTAAACCGGTGGTGGTGGCCACACAGATGCTCGAGTCCATGCGCTTCTCCCCGGCGCCGACCCGTGCCGAGGTCACTGACGTGGCCAACGCGGTGGCCGAAGGCGCGGATGCGGTGATGCTCTCGGCAGAAACCGCTTCCGGCGAATACCCGTTGGAAGCGGTGTTGATGATGAGCAAGATCATTCGGCAAGTAGAAAACGGCCCGGACTACCAGACCCAACTGGATGTTAGCCGGCCCAAGGCGGATGCCACGGTATCGGACGCCATCAGCTGCGCGATTCGCCGTATCAGCAGCATCCTGCCGGTGGCGGTGCTGGTGAACTACAGCGAGTCGGGCAGCTCCAGCCTGCGGGCGGCGCGGGAACGGCCGGCGGTGCCGATTCTCAACCTGACGCCGAACCTGTCGACGGCACGGCGCTTGAGCGTGGCGTGGGGCGTGCATTCGGTGGTGAATGATCGGCTGCGGCAGGTGGATGAGGTGTGTTCCACGGCGCTGGAAATTGCCCAGGCACAAGGAATGGCACAGCGTGGGGATACGTTGGTGATAACCGCGGGGGTGCCGTTTGGGCAGCCGGGGTCGACCAATTCGTTGCGTATCGAGACATTGATCTAGCGCCTGTAAGGGCCCCTTCGCGAGCAAGCCCGCTCCCACATTTTGATCACTGTTCGACATGA
>NZ_JAXCIS010000192.1:0-48381 GCF_034044025.1 Pseudomonas sp. SED1 | reverse complement strand
GCCCGCTCCCACACTGGTTTTGCGGCGCTTTATAGGTCGGGTGTATTCAACCCTTGCCCTTGGTGCGCGTCATATTCGGCCCACCATTCTTCTCCAGATGCTGAATGATGATCCCCGCCACGTCCTTGCCGGTGGTGGTTTCAATTCCTTCCAGACCTGGTGAGGAGTTCACCTCCATCACCAGCGGCCCGTGGTTGGAACGCAAGATATCCACGCCCGCCACACTCAACCCCATGACCTTGGCCGCCCGCAGGGCCGTCATGCGTTCTTCCGGGGTGATCTTGATCAGGCTGGCGCTGCCGCCACGGTGCAGGTTGGAGCGAAACTCACCCGGCTTGGCCTGGCGCTTCATCGCTGCAATCACCTTGTCGCCCACCACGAAGCAGCGGATATCTGCACCGCCGGCTTCCTTGATGTACTCCTGCACCATGATGTTCTGCTTGAGGCCCATGAACGCCTCGATCACTGACTCGGCCGCTGTCGCGGTTTCACACAGCACCACGCCGATGCCCTGGGTGCCTTCCAGCACCTTGATCACCAGCGGCGCGCCATTGACCATGTCGATCAGGTCGGGAATGTCATCCGGGGAGTGCGCAAACCCGGTCACCGGCAAACCAATGCCACGGCGCGACAGCAGCTGCAGCGAGCGCAGCTTGTCCCGCGAACGGGCGATGGCCACGGATTCATTCAGGGGGAACACCCCCATCATTTCAAACTGGCGCAGTACTGCGCAGCCATAGAACGTCACCGAAGCACCGATACGCGGGATCACCGCATCGAAGCCTTCCAGCGGTTTGCCCCGGTAGTGGATCTGCGGCTTATGACTGGCAATGTTCATATAGGCGCGCAACGTATCGATCACAACCATCTCATGGCCACGTTCGGTGCCGGCCTCGACCAGACGACGGGTGGAATACAGACGCGGGTTACGCGACAGCACAGCGATCTTCATGCAACACCTGTGGCAGAGGTAGTAGAGACCGGGAACACCGGCTTGTCTTGAACGTATTTGAGGCCGGGGTTGACCACCAGTTGGCCGTCAATCAGCGCCTTGGAACCCAGCAACAGGCGATACCGCATCGCTTTGCGGCAGGCGAGGGTGAATTCTACCCGCCATACCCGATCGCCCAGGGCCAGGGTGGTGCTGATCACGTATCGCACCTGGGCTTGGCCGTTGGAGCTTTTAATGGTTTTCATCGCCACCAGCGGCGCTTCACAGCGCCGGTGACGCAACTGCACCACGCTGCCCAGGTGCGCGGTAAAGCGTACCCACTTTGCACCGTCGCGCTCAAACGGCTCGATTTCGGTGGCATGCAGGCTTGAGGTACTGGCGCCGGTGTCGATCTTGGCGCGCAGGCCAGCCACTCCCAGGTCGGGAAGTGCCACCCACTCACGCAGACCCACAACGGTCAAATGGTCAAATGTCTTCAATATGAATAACCAGCAATTAATTCGCCCAGGCGTCGGGTGATACCTCGGCCAGGGCTTTGAATGAAGGCTTGGCGAACCAGTAGCCTTGCATCAGGAATATTCCGCAGTCGGCGAGAAAGTCCCGCTCACCGGCACTTTCGATGCCCTCGGCGATGACAGTAACGCCCAACTGCTCACAGATTGTGACAATCCCCCGGACGATCACCTGACGGACACGATCACTGTCGACATCGCGGATCAGTGCCATGTCGAGTTTGATCAAGTCGGGTTGGAAATCAGCCAGCAGATTCAGCCCCGAATACCCCGCACCGAAATCGTCGATGGCGGTCTTGAAGCCGAATTCGCGGTATTCACGCAGAATATTCGTCAAATGGCGATAGTTATCTACGTGCTCGCTTTCCAGTGTTTCAAAAATCAGCCGATCCAGCGGAAAATTATGCTCACGGGCCGCTTCCAGCGTGCTGCGAATGCACAGTTCTGGCCGGTAGACCGCGTTGGGCATGAAGTTGATTGAAAGGTAGGTCTGCATGCCCAGTGTCGAGGCAGTGGCGATCGCCTTGGTGCGGCATTGCTGGTCGAAACGGTAGCGATTGCTGTCGCTGACCTGATCCAGCACCGACAGCGCCCCCTCGCCATTGACGCCCCGCACCAAGGCTTCATGGGCAAAGATCGACTGGTCCCGCAGGTCCACGATAGGCTGATACGCAAAGGCAAACTCAAAGCCCAGCGGTTCACTTTGCTGGCAACCCGCGCAGCCATGTTTGGGTGAGGTGAGTGAAACAGGAAAGTCGGTCACACGTTAACCTCGCGAAAACAGGATGCTACCTGGCGTATCTTAGGTGAGCTCAAGGGTTTATGCGTTGAAGGGCTTCAACGGTAAAGTTGCGACATTTTTCAGAGCGAGGAATTCAAGTGGCTCAGAAGCAGGAAGAGGAAGAAAAAGTCCGTTTGGACAAGTGGTTGTGGGCGGCACGGTTCTTCAAGACTCGCGCCTTGGCCAAGGCGGCGATCGAGAGTGGCAAGGTGCATTGGCGCGGTGAGCGTTGCAAGCCCGGCAAGGAGCCGCGCATTGGCGATGAGTTCCAGATTCGTGCCGGTTTTGATGAGCGAACCGTCGTGGTCCAGGCGCTTTCAATTGTGCGAAAAGGCGCTCCCGAGGCGCAGGCGTTGTATACCGAAACCGAAGCCAGCATCGCCAAGCGCGAAAACGCGGCGGCCATGCGCAAGGCTGGCTCCTTGGGCATGACCACCGACGGCAAGCCGAGCAAGAAACAGCGGCGCGACCTGTTCAAGTTTCGCGGCAGTGGCAATGATGATTAACCGGAAAACCGCAGGAGCCAGGCGGCTCCTGCAACTTCAACTCAAACGCTGCGGATAACGCTCAAGCGATTGACCAACGGTACCCGCTGAAACCAATCCAGCAGCGGCGTCGTCACCCGCACCAATCCACCGGAAAACCTCGCCGCAAACGGCGTGTAGTAACCCCAACCCAACGCCAACAGCGCCAGCAACACCCCGCCGATGTAATCGTCCTGCCCCCAATGCGCGCCGGCCACCAGCCGAGGCATCATGAACAGCAGCGCCAGCTCCCAAATCACCACAATCTGGCTGATCCGTTTGGCAAACACCGTCATAAACATCCCCCAGATCAACAACACCGACGCGTGATCCCCCGGGAAACTCTGGCTGGAGCGGTCCTTCAATTCCCACGTCTTCTCAAGGCCCGGGAAATAGTCGCTCATCTGAATCGCCCCGCTGATCACCATCGACGGGCTATGGTGTTGCCAGCCCATCTGGGCCGCGAGCTTGGAAAACAGCATGCGGATAAACAGCAACAGCAGCAGAATGCCCAGGAATCCGAAAAACGCCTGGCGCACCTGAATCGCCTTGAACACCCAGTCGCCGCGGATCAACAGTGCGAGCAGAATCACCCCGACCACCGCGTCAAACGGTCGCAAACTGGCTACCGCCCACACATGCAGCCACGCCGAGCTGCTTGCCAAGGGGTCGTTAAGCAGATGAAACAGCCACTCGTCGAAAACCACACAGAGCGCCTGGCCCGCTGGCCAGAGCCAAAAACACAGCAGCCCCACAGCGAATAAATTGCACAGGGCCAATCGCCCGAGGTTCCACTTGGCTTGGAACAAACCCGGATTGTTCATAAACTGTTTCCTCTTTGCTTTAAAGCGCTTCGTTTTTCCGTAGAAGGCCGCACCAAAACGGTGCTAAAGCGTGTAATTCTATAAACGTTGTCATCTTTTTGTCATCAATTCAGATACCCAGACCTATGACTGATCTACCGGATACCGACTTCACCCAACGCTTCATCTTCGACGACAGCGACGCCCGCGGCGAACTGGTCGCCCTGGAGCGCAGCTACGCCGAAGTCCTTGCCAAGCACCCCTATCCGGAGCCGGTTGCGCAATTGCTCGGCGAATTGATGGCGGCTGCCTCGCTGCTGGTAGGCACCCTTAAATTCGATGGTTTGCTGATCCTGCAGGCCCGTTCCGAAGGCCCGATCCCGCTGTTGATGATCGAATGCTCCAGCGCCCGCGAAATCCGTGGCCTGGCCCGCTACGACGCCGATCGGATCGCCGCCGATGCAACACTGGCCGACCTGATGCCTGACGGCGTACTGGCGCTGACCGTCGACCCGACTGTCGGCCAGCGTTATCAGGGCATTGTCGACCTCGACGGCGAAACCCTGTCTGACTGCTTCACCAACTATTTCGTGATGTCCCAGCAAGTGGGCACCCGCTTCTGGCTCAACGCCGATGGCAAGCGCGCCCGTGGCCTGTTGCTGCAACAACTGCCGGCCGACCGCATCAAGGATGAAGAAGATCGCGCCGAAAGCTGGGCACACATCACCGCCCTGGCCGGCACGTTGAAAACCGAAGAACTGCTGGGCCTGGACAACGAAACCATCCTGCACCGCCTCTACCACGAAGAAGCCGTACGCCTGTTCGACGTGCAATCGTTGCGTTTCCACTGCAGCTGCTCCCGCGAGCGCTCGGCCACTGCCCTGGTCAGCCTGGGCCTGGAAGATGCGCAGGATCTGGTGGTGGAACACGGTGGCAACATCGAGATCGACTGCCAGTTCTGCAACCAGCGCTACCTGTTCGACGCCGCCGATATCGCTCAATTATTCGCCGGCGCCGGCGTAGACACCCCTTCAGGCACCCGCCACTAAAACGTTTAAGCGCAGGTAAATCACCTGACAAACGCCGGATTTCCGCCGTTCTGACCGGAGGGCCCTACTCTTTTTGGGCTTTTCTGGCATAATCCGGCCCACTTTTTTCGCGGTAGTAGTGCGCAACTTTCTACTACAAAACGTTTGGAGCACTCGGCCATAGGCCGACGGGGAACCTCATGACGCAAGCCAATAACGCCGTATACACTGACCTGAGTGTTGACGATCTGGTCAAAGAAGCCCTGCAGCGCGGTGAAGGCGTGCTTGCCGATACTGGCGCGCTGGTCGTAGAAACCGGTCATCGTACCGGCCGTTCTCCGGTCGACCGCTTCATCGTTGAAGAGCCTTCCACCCAGGCTGCCATTGCCTGGGGCCCGATCAACCGCAAGTTCCCGGCCGACAAGTTCGATGCCCTGTGGGCTCGCGTCGAGGCATTCAACAACGCGCAAGAGCATTTCGTTTCCCACGTTCACGTAGGGGCTGCAGAAGACCACTACCTGGCCGTGAAAATGACCACCCAGACTGCCTGGCAGAACCTGTTCGGTCGTTGCCTGTTCATCAACCCGGCCCAGTACAACCCGGCCGGTCGTGAAGAGTGGCAAGTGCTCAACGTGGCCAACTTCGAATGCGTGCCAGAGCGTGACGGCACCAACTCCGACGGTTGCGTGATCCTCAACTTCGCCCAGAAAAAAGTGTTGATCGCCGGCATGCGTTACGCCGGTGAGATGAAAAAAGCCATGTTCTCGGTGCAGAACTTCCTGCTGCCAGCCTCCGATGTACTGCCGATGCACTGCGCAGCCAACATCGGCGAAGCAGGCGACGTGACCTTGTTCTTCGGCCTGTCCGGCACGGGTAAAACCACCCTGTCCGCCGACGAAAGCCGTTACCTGATTGGTGACGACGAACACGGCTGGGGCGAAGGTGTTGTGTTCAACATCGAAGGCGGTTGCTATGCCAAGTGCATCGACCTGTCCGAGAAGAACGAGCCGGTTATCTGGAAAGCCATCAAGCACGGCGCCGTGCTGGAAAACGTCGTGATCGACGACGCCAAGCACGCTGACTACGCTGACGTCAGCCTGACCCAGAACAGCCGCGCCGCCTACCCGCTGGAACACGTTGCCAAGCGCTCCGAGCAAAACCTCGGTGGCGAGCCAAACGCTGTGATCTTCCTGACCTGCGACCTGACCGGCGTACTGCCGCCAGTCTCGATCCTCAGCGAAGAACAAGCGGCCTACCACTTCCTGTCCGGCTACACCGCACTGGTGGGCTCGACCGAAATGGGCTCGGGCTCCGGCATCAAGTCGACCTTCTCCACCTGCTTCGGCGCACCGTTCTTCCCGCGCCCGGCCGGCGAATACGCAGAGCTGCTGATCAAGCGCATCCGCGGCTTCGGCTCCAAGGTCTACCTGGTCAACACCGGCTGGACCGGCGGTGGCTACGGCGTTGGCAAGCGCTTCAACATCCCGACTACCCGTGGCGTGATTGCAGCAATCCAGAGCGGTGCGTTGATCGGTGCCGAGACCGAACACCTCGACACCATCAATCTGGACGTGCCGTTGGCTGTGCCGGGTGTTGATACCGGCCTGTTGAACCCACGTAACACCTGGGCTGACAAAGCTGCTTATGATGAAGCGGCGAAGGCGCTGGCGGGTCTGTTCATTGAGAACTTCAAGAAGTTTGAAGTGAGCGATGCGATCAAGGCTGCGGGTCCGAAGTTGTAAGATTCGGCCGTTGTGAAAAGGCCGCCCTTTGTGGGCGGCTTTTTTGTGGGCGAGGGATTAGTCGACGAGGTGCAAAACCACGGCTCCGACCAACACCAGCACAACACCGGTAACTTGCACTGCCGACAGTCGTTCCTTGAAAAATACAAACCCCAGAATCGCGGCGATCCCGCCGGACAAGGTACTGATCACGGTCACTACCGAAACCGACCCAGCCATTGCGCCCCACGAGAACGCCGAAAACCCGCCGAGGTTCATCAGGCTCGCGCCGGTCAGCGTTGCGCAGTTTTTCAGCGGTGGGATTTTCAGGCCGTCTTTGACTTTAAGCACCATCAGCACCAGTACACACAAACCGACTAGATAACCAAGCCAAAGCATCGTGACCGGGCCGAGTGTCGGCAGCGTGTAGCGGCCTTGCATCCAGAAGCTGGTGCCGTAAAGAAGTGCCGCGAGCATCGCGTAGGCGATCGAGCGAGTGGAGCTGTTGTGAGGGACCCCGTTGTCCTTGTGGATGCTGGAGAGGATCACCCCGACCACGCACAAGGCGATGCAGCCGAGTTGGATCAGGCTGATGTGTTCGCCGCTGGCCCATGACAGCAAAGTAGTCACCACGCCGTAGGACGTCACCAGAGGCGCGACGATGGCCGCTTTCCCAAGGGCGAAGGCCTTGGACAGTGCGAGGGCGCCGGAGACGGTCAGCAGGGCTGCTGCGGCGCCCAGGAGCCAGACACTCAAGGGTGCTGCTAGGGATTTGACGAGGAAGGCCGGGAATATGACCAGCAGCAGGGTCATGATCAGGAAGCCCAGGGCCTGGCCGAAGTACACCGCGCGTTTGACGCCGACGGCTCGGGCGTTGAGGCCCACGAGGAAGTCCGTGCCACCCCAAAGCAGGGCGGCCAGCAGGCCCATTAGTACGTCCATGTAAGGTCCTTAGTTGTAGGGGCGAGCTTGCTCGCGAAGGTCGTTAACGATAACGCGGGCTTCCAGGTTTGATGCGGCGCTCTCAGATTTTTCGCGAGCAAGCTCGCTCCTACAGGTTTTCCAGGGTTTGCGTGTCCCAGCGTTGGGCCTTGATAGCCAGGTAAAGCATGCCGATGGTCAGCGGAAGTTTGTCGCCGCGGCCTTTGGCTCTGTGCTTCAGGAAGACGTCGAATACGGGAGGTTGGAAGTAACGATAAGCGTCGTAGTCGTTCAAGTCGACGGCGAATTCTTGTTCCAGCGCTTCCATCAATTGATTGGCCGCGGCGCCGTCGCAGCCCAGGTCGAGGTTGATGGCGGTTTTAAGGTGTAGCGTCTTATGTTCAGGCAAGCCAATTTCTTCATGCAGCAGTTGCAGGAGCTGCTGCATGGCAAGGTCTTCGGGAAAGTTGGGGGCCAGGTTCATGGTGGTTACGCGAGAGTTGGTGGAGGCGACTGACTTTATCGATGGTGCCGCGATCCTTCAAACGAAACTGGGCAAATTTGGGAGCCGGGCTTGCCCGCGATGGCGGTGTGTCAGCGGCAGCAGTGCTGTCTGACACACCGTTATCGCAGGCAAGCCAGCTCCACATTCGTTCAGATCGTTCCCGCGCGTAGGGAGCGATCAGGGACTAGCGCGGTGTACTGATACACCGCTCAAAAATCGCCTCCAATCCCCGATAATCACACGCCACCGCATCGATATTCGCCGGTATCCACGCCGCGTTCTTCACCAGCCACCAATTCACTGAAAACCCGGCATTGACGATGATTTGTTCGAACAGAATCCGCTGCGCCCGGCCGTTCCCTTCGCGAAACGGGTGGATCACGTTGAGGTCGCCATAAGCTTCGGCGATTTGCGTCACCAACTCGGCCTGCGTCACCCCGACAAACCAGTTAGCCTGCGCCATGTGGTGGATGATCTTGGCCGCCTCGGGGGGAATACGCTCCGGCGTGCAGAACAGCGTGTCGCCTTTCTGGATGTTGACTGTACGCAGTTCCCCGGCCCATTCGTAGATGTCCCCGAACAGGGTGCGGTGGATGTGTTGCAGGCGTTCAAGGTCGTAGGGCGGGGGATACAGCGGAAGGCTGCCTACGGCAATTTCAGACAGTTCCCGCTCGGCCTGGTGCAGGCGTTCTTCGTCGAACAAATCGAGGCGGTTGCGCAGGACGCTGCTACCGGGGTAGCAGTACGGGTCCTGGCCCACGCCATATTTGTCGAGCATCAGCGTGGGGTGTTGCGGTACTTGGCGAGGACGGCTTCGCGGGTCGGCAGGGGTTTGTCGACATCGGCGGGCTGGGTGTCGAACCCTTCCAGGCGCAGGCTGGCCAGGTAGTTGGAACGGCGGATCTTGTCGTAGTGATCCTGCTTTTGCTCAAACGTCAGTTCGCTCATTACAGCGTCCTCTTATGGCAAGCGTTGATTGTAGCGCAATGAGTTTCGAGATGCGTCCTGCTTAAGGTTGGAACGTTTCCTACTGGTACCTACTCCATTGCCCAGGCTGTGTATCATCCTGTCTCTTTTTTCCTTGCGACCTTTCTCGATTCGCTGAGTGCGCTGGTCTATGTTTTGGGCTCGTTCAGCGGTCAATGGAGTGACAGCTTATGCACAACACCCTCCAACAGGTCTTTGGTTATCCACAGTTTCGTTTGGGCCAGGAGGCGGCGATCAGTGCCGTGCTGGCCGGCCGTTCGGCGGCGGCGATTTTCCCCACCGGTTCCGGCAAGTCCTTGTGCTATCAACTTTCCGCCGTCTTGCTCCCGCACCTGACGCTGGTGGTGTCGCCGCTGTTGGCGTTGATGCAGGACCAGTTGGGTTTCTTGCAGCGCCACGGCATTTGCGCAGGCAGTATCGATTCGTCCCAGAGCCGCGATGACGCCAATGACGTCATGGCCCGTGCGCGTTCGGGCGAGCTGAAAATCCTGATGGTTTCCGTAGAGCGTCTGAAGAACGAGCGGTTCCGCAACTTCCTGCAAAGCGTGCCGATCTCGCTGCTGGTGGTGGACGAAGCCCACTGTATTTCCGAGTGGGGCCATAACTTCCGGCCGGACTACTTGAAGCTGCCGGACTACCAGCGCGAGTTCCGGATCCCCCAGGCGCTGCTGTTGACAGCCACGGCGACGCCCAAGGTGATCGCTGACATGCAGGCCAAGTTCGCCATTGCACCGGACGATGTGATCACCACCGGCTTCTACCGCTCCAACCTCAACCTGCTGGTGGAGCCGGTCAGCGGCCAGGACAAGCGCCGACGCCTGGTGGAATGGATGAAGGAGCGGGCCAATCAGCCGAGCATCGTCTACGTCACCCTGCAGAAAACCGCTGAACACATTGCCGAGCATTTGAATCGCAACGGTATCCAGGCCGAGGCTTATCACGCGGGCTTGGCCCACGATAAACGCGAGGGCATTCAGAAGCGGTTCATGGGCGGCCAATCCAATTGCATCGTCGCTACCATCGCCTTCGGCATGGGCATCGACAAGAGCGATATCCCTAACGTCGTGCATTTCGACCTGCCCAAATCCATCGAGAACTACAGCCAGGAGATCGGCCGTGCCGGGCGTGACGGGCAGCCATCTGACTGTCTGGTTTTGGCCAACCGCGACAGCCTGAATATCCTGGAAAACTTTGTGTACGGCGACACGCCGGAACAGGAAGGTATTCGCCGCGTCCTGGAAGAAATACAGGCCGCTCGTGGTGATGGGCAATGGGAGTTTCTACTCCGCTCACTTTCGGACCTCAGCAACATCCGCGAGCTACCGCTCAAGACGTTGCTGGTGCAGCTTGAACTCAAAGGTGTGATCGCGCCGCGCTATGCGTTTTATGCCGAATACCGCTTCAAGTATCTGATTGAACCTGAAGCACTACTGGCGCGCTTTTCCGGTGAGCGGCAGCAGTTTGTCGCGGCGATCATCCAGGTCTGTAAAAGGGCAAAAACCTGGGCGACGGTGGATTTCGACGCGCTGTATCAACAGCATCAGGCCGAGCGCAATCGTGTGGTGAAGGCCCTGGATTATTTCCAGGAGCAGGGCCTGATCGAGATGGAAAGCAAGCAGATGACCGAGGTCTACGCCCTGCTGAATACCGACTTTGATCCACAGGTACTGAGCACGGAGTTATACACAGGCTTCAAGCAGCATGAGGTGACGGAAGTGGCGCGGATTCACGCCATGCTGGATCTGTTCGCGACGGAGGAGTGCCTGGGTTACCGCCTGGCGCATTACTTCGGGGATGAAAACGCGCCCCGGCAGTGCGGGCACTGCTCGGTGTGCCACGGCAACGTCGCCCACTTGCCGGCGCCGCCGAGCTTGCCGCCGCTTGTGGATAAAAACTTCCTGGCACTGTGCGGTGAATTTATCCACAGGCATCATGAATACAACGGACACCTGCCGGGTGCTGAGCGTTTGACGCGGTTTCTGGGCGGGATCAGCGTGCCTTTGTTTACCAAATTGAAGGCGAAAGGGATTCCAGGTTTTGCTGTGCTGGAGGAGTATCCCTACGCTGAGGTGCGTGAGTGGGCAGAGGCGGGTTTGGAAGCGCTCTGATTTCCGGGCCTGGGGTCGTGATTTCCCACCCATTGGCAGACGCCGCCGACAGCTAGGCTTTGCCCGCAGGTGAGAAGGTTTGATGCTCCACTTCTTCTGCAAAGGAACTGCCCATGACTATTGGTTTTTCTCGTGGTGTTGTCCACGGAGCCGTACTGTTCGTCGGGATGCTGGTCGCCCAAAGTACGATGGCGTCCGTCACACCGTTGAGCGTCAATGACTGTCGGCGAATGCAGCTTCGCAACACCATCACCACCTCCAACCCGCTGCCCTGTGCACGCCTCGCACGAGTCACGTTCAGCTATGTGGACTTTGACGGAGTGCTGCATAACAACGGGCAACTTGTGGTGCTGGATGTCATCGCCCCCCATGTGGAGGAGATCTTCAATCAGTTGCTGCAGCGCCGGTTTCCGGTGAACCAGGCGGTCACACTGGAAACCTATCGAGGCAATGACAAGGTGTCGATGGCCCGCAACAATACCAGTGGTTTTAACGGGCGGCAGATCAGTGGGGCTTTGGGGTGGTCGCTGCATGCCTACGGTGCTGCAATTGATCTAAACCCGCTGCAAAACCCGTTTGTGCTATTCCGGCGTAGCCCGGGAGGTGAATTCACCGGGCAGGCCACCGTTGAGCCCAAGGCGAGTACTGTGACTGCCGTTAACCGCCTGGATGCTCGCCCTGGCAAGCCTGCGCGTCCTGGCCGGGCAGAGGAGGTGATTGACCTGTTTGCCGAGCACGGCTTTTTGACATGGGGCGGCTATTGGGATTTTCCACTGGACTACCAGCACTTCCAGATTGGCCGGCGTTCGTTCGTGGAGTACCTGGCACGGGTCACGCCGCAGCAGGCCAGTGCTGCAATCGAGGCGTATATCGCTGCTTACCGCCAGTGCCTGCAGCATTCGGTTGAGACGGATCAAGCTCTCAAGCGTATGGGGTGTGTCCACGAAACGGTTGAGCAAAGCCCAACCTAGGCTTGCGGGTAGGGCTTGAACCCAGTATCAAGATAGCCTCTTCTTACCCGGGCATTATCGATGACCAATGCCATCCCACTGCGCGCCGATTACCGCCACTTCCAGCCAATCATCACGCGCTGGCACGACAACGACGTTTATGGCCATGTGAATAACGTCACCTACTACAGCTTTTTCGACACGGCGGTGAATACCTACCTGATCGAGCAGGGCGGGTTGGATATTCATGACGGTGAGGTGGTGGGATTTGTGGTGAGTTCGGCGTGCGACTACTTCGCCTCGATTGCCTTTCCGGACCGCATCGAGATTGGCCTGCGGGTGGGCAAGTTGGGCAACAGTTCAGTGCAGTATGAGCTGGCGGTGTTCAAGGCCGGGGAGGATGAGGCCTGTGCGGCGGGGAGGTTTGTGCATGTGTTTGTAGATCGGGCGTCGAACCAGCCGGTGACGATTCCGCCAGCGCTGCGAGAGGCCTTGCAGCGCTTGGTGGCCTAAATGCTATCTGCGAAACAATGAAGATCAAATGTGGGAGCGGGCTTGCTCGCGAAGGCGGTGAATCAGCCAATACATCCAGCGACTGATCCACCGCCTTCGCGAGCAAGCCCGCTCCCACATTAAATCCGCTGTGTTCTTTCGATATGCGTATTACCGGTGGTGGCGATAGTGATGCTTGTTCTTGCGATGCCCATACGCATGACCGCGCCCGCGATGATCATCGCGGTCATAACGGCGGTTATCACGCCCACGGTAACGACGATCATCGTCATCGCTCTTGTTGCCCATGTAGTTGCCCAGCGCGCCACCAGCGCCACCGCCGGCTGCTGCGCCGATCAGGCTGCCGGTGCTGCCGCCGACACTGCGACCCACCACGTTGCCGCCGGCTGCGCCCAATGCGCCGCCAATGGCAGCTTCGCCGCGGCTACGCTTGTCTGCGCCGACCGCACTGCCGCCTGCGCCGCCGAGGGCCGCACCGATGGCTGAACCGGTGTTACCGCCCAACTGCTGACCTACGACTGAACCTAGAACCCCGCCCAATGCGCCGCCCACACCGGCTTCGGTGGTGCCACCGGCCATGGCTGCGCCACTGACCAGGCCAAGGGACAACAAGAGAATCGAGGAGAACTTCATAGAGGAACCTCAAGAGGATGACGGCGCGATCCTGAGGTTGTATCGAGACGGTGACAATCGAAACCCGACCAGTGGTATGGGTTGTATACAATTCTCTAAGTTGCTGTTTTTTATACGGAACTTAAGTTGTTTTTGTGAGTCTTTACTTACTTCGGAACGGCCGCTTTTATGCAAAAGCGGCCTTTTTTGTGCCCGTAAAAAAGCTCAGGTGCTGTCTGTGGCGAGGGAGCTTGCTCCCGTTGGGCTGCGCAGCGGCCCCAAAATTTCTACGGGCGCTACGCACCCGAACGGGAGCAAGCTCCCTCGCCACAATATGGTGTCGCTTAGGCCGACTTCGCCATGATCAGTCCGGTCGCGCTCGCCGCTTCCAGCCGAATCGCTACAAACTTCGACGTTGGCGTATGGCTGCCATCCCCCGTGCTCTCCAGCGGTACCAGTGGGTTCACCTCCGGGTAATAAGCCGCCGCCTGCCCCGCCGGAATATCAAACGCCAGCAGGGTAAAGCTCTTCACGCGGCGCTCACGCCCGTCATCCCAGATCGACACGATGTCGGCCTTCTGCCCTGGCTTGAAGCCCAGGCGGATGATGTCGGCTTCGTTGACGAACAACACATCCCGCTGACCCTTGACCCCACGATAGCGGTCGTCCAGGCCATAAATCGTGGTGTTGTACTGATCGTGAGAGCGCATCGACTGCATGATCAGGTCCGGCAATTGCCCGGTGTTGCGAGTGCGTTCGTGCACCAGGTCCTTGGGCAGGATGTTCGGGCGGAAGTTGGCGCGGCCCGAAGGGGTGTTCCAGCGACGGGCGCCGGCCGAGTTGCCCAGGTAGAAACCACCCGGGTTTTTCAGGCGTTCGTTGAAGTCCTTGAAGCCGGGAATGGTGTCGGCAATCAGGTCGCGAATGCGGTCGTAATCGGCCACCAGCCAGTTCCAGTCCACCGGCTTGCTGCCCAATGTAGCGGCAGCAATGCCCGCCAGAATCGCAGGCTCGGATTTCATCTGTTTCGACAATGGCTGCAGCTGGCCATTGGAGGCGTGGACCATGCTGAACGAGTCTTCCACGGTCACGGCTTGCGGGCCTTCGGCCTGGATGTCGATGTCGGTGCGGCCCAGGCATGGCAGGATCAGTGCGTCCTTGCCGTGCATCAGGTGGCTGCGGTTGAGCTTGGTGCTGATCTGCACGGTCAGGTCGCAATTGCGCAGGGCTTCAAAGGTGCGCGGGCTGTCCGGCGTGGCTTGGGCGAAGTTGCCACCCAGACCGATAAATATCTTGGAGCGGCCTTCGAGCATGGCGTGAATTGCTTCCACCACGTTGTGGCCGTTGTCGCGCGGCACCTGGAACTGGAAACGACGCTCCAGGGAGTCAAGGAACGCCACCGGTGGCCGTTCGTTGATGCCCATGGTGCGGTCGCCCTGCACGTTGCTGTGGCCGCGCACCGGGCACAGGCCGGCGCCTGGGCGGCCAATGTTGCCGCGCAGCAGCATCAGGTTGGCGATTTCCTGGATGGTCGGCACCGAGTGGCGATGTTGGGTGATGCCCATCGCCCAGCACATGATCACGTTCTTGCCTTTGGCATACATGCGCGCGGCTTGCTCGATCTCCACCAGGGTCAGGCCAGACTGCTCGACGATTTCATCCCATGAGGTGTCGTCGATCTTGCCCAGGTAATCCAGCACGTTCGCGGTGTGTTCGTTGAGGAAGTCGTGGTCGAACACGGCCTCTTTGCCTTCGGCCTGAGCCTGGCGTTCCCACAGCAGCAAGAATTTGGCCATGCCGCGCAGGATGGCCATGTCGCCACCCAGCGCCGGGCGGAAGTAGGCGGTGTTGGTCGGCTTGTCACCGTTTGTGAGCATTTCCAGCGGGTGTTGCGGGTGCTGGAAGCGTTCCAGGCCACGCTCCTTCAGCGGGTTGATGCACACCACCTGAGCGCCGCGTTTGACCGCTTCGCGCAGTGGCTCCAGCATCCGAGGGTGGTTGGTGCCGGGGTTCTGGCCCCAGACGAAAATTGCGTCCGCATGTTCGAAGTCATCGAAGGTCACGGTGCCTTTGCCCACGCCCACACTTTGCGCCAGGGCGACGCCGCTGGCTTCGTGACACATGTTCGAGCAGTCCGGGAAATTGTTGGTGCCGTAGGCGCGCACGAACAGTTGATACAGGTAAGCCGCTTCGTTGCTGGCCCGGCCCGAGGTATAGAACTCGGCCATGTCCGGGTTTGGCAGCGCATTGAGGTGCTTGCCGATCAAGTCGAAAGCCGATTCCCAGCTGATGGGCTTGTAGCGATCGGTTTCGGCGTCGTAGCTCATTGGCTCGGTCAGACGGCCCTGATACTCCAGCCAGTAGTCGCTCTGCTCCAGCAGCGCGCTGACGCTGTGCTTGGCGAAGAATGCGGCATCGACCCGGCGCTTGGTGGCTTCCCAGTTGACCGCCTTGGCGCCGTTCTCGCAGAACTTGACCATGCCGCTTTCCGGCGAATCACCCCAGGCGCAGCCCGGGCAGTCGAAACCGCCGTTCTGGTTGGTCTTGAGCATCATGCGGATGTTTTTCAGCGCGTTGTCGCTGGTCAGCCAGGCTTGCGCCACGCTGATCAGTGCGCCCCAGCCACCGGCCGGGCCTTTGTAGGGCTTGTAGCGCGGGGTAGGTTTGTCGTCGGCTTGATGATGAGTGCTCACGCTTGATTCTCCATCGCAGGGCTATAGACCCGCGGCGCACTTTTCTGCGGCAGGTGGATGAGATTGAGGTTGTGCCGACGGGCCCATTGCAGGGCCAGGCCGGTGGGCGACGAAAGGCTGACCAGGGTCTGGATGCCTGCGCGCAATACTTTCTGGATCAGTTCGAGGCTGCAGCGACTGGTGACAATCGCCAGGCCGCCGTCGGTCGGAATCTTTTGGCGGATCAGCGCGCCGATCAGCTTGTCGAGAGCGTTATGCCGGCCGATGTCTTCACGGCCCAGCAGCAATTCGCCCTGATTGTTCATGAACACTGCCGCATGCACCGCGCCGCTGTACTGGCCCAGCGGTTGGAACGCGCTGATGCGCTGGCGCAGACCGTCCAGCCAGTCGGCAGGTGGCAAAGGCGCGCCGGGCAGCACTTTGAGGTTGGGCAGCGCCTGTTCCACCGCTTCCACGCCGCACAGTCCACAGCCGCTGGTACCCGCCAGTTGCCGGCGCTGCTGCTTCATATTCCAGAAAGCGCGGCTGGAAATCTGCACCTGAGCGTATTGGGTCGAACCCGAGCCGCTGATTTTCAGGTCATAAATGTCGCTAACGTCTTCGATAATGCCGCTACCGATACTGAAGCCGACGATAAAGTCTTCAAGGTCGGTTGGCGTCACCAGCATCACTGCCTGGCTGATGTCGTTATAGGCAATCGCCAACGCAACTTCCTCGGCGAGCGCGGTGCTGGCCGATTCGGTGTGTTCGAGATTACAAAACTGATAACTCTGGCTGGCGGCGGGCGCGGGCGTTTCGAGGGCGGGCGCCGCGCAGACTGGGCGCTGGGCGTTCATTGGGCATTACCACCGGAAGTATTCAGCTGTAAGACTAGGCGCGACAAAGGGTCGCGTCTAATCGTCAGTACTGATCTACCGATAGATGACGTCGATCAAGGTTCCAGCAGCGATTTCTGGTACAGCGCAAAACAGGCTTCTGCCAGCGCCGAACGCGGCGCACTGCGGCGCATGATCAGCCCCAGGCGGGCCAGTGTGTGAGCGTCTTCAATGGGTTGCAGGCGCAAGTGCTCGGTGAGGGCGTCGAGGCCGCCGTCCAGTGGCATTACCGCGCAGCACAGGCCGCCGTGCACGGCTTGTAACAATTGATGGACGGCATCTGTCTGCAACAGCGGCTGTGGGTTGAGGCCGCGGCTGTGGAAGTTGTGGTCGATGGACTGGCGAAAGTGCATGCCGCTGGTGAGCATGCCCAAGGGCAGTTCGATCAGCGCTTCCCAGCTCAGGGGCTTGTCGCCGAAGCTGAAAAACCGTTGGTCGTACAGCAGGCCCATGCGGGTTTCACCCAAGGCCAGGGAGTCGAAGCGCTCGGCGTCCAGGCGCTCCAGGTACGACACGCCGAGGTCCAGACGGTTGCTCGCCAGCTGTTCAAGAATTTGTTCGGAGCTCAGCGCTGACAACTCAAAGCGCAGGCTCGGGTGTTCCTTATGCAGCTTCTGCATCAACGCCAGCGGATCGAAACTCGACAACGGCACCACGCCCAGGCGCAACGTGCCCACCAGATTGCCGCGACACGCCGCCGCCTCGGCCTGCAAACCGTCATACGCGGCCAGCACCGTGCGTGCCCAGGCCAGCACGCGTTCGCCGGGGGCGGTAAAGCCTTCGAAACGCTGGCCGCGATTGACCAGCGGCAGCTGTAGCTCTTCTTCCAGGCTGCGCAGGCGCATCGACAGGGTCGGCTGGGTGATGTGGCAGCGCGCCGCCGCCTGGCCAAAGTGACGGGTTTCGTCGAGGGCGATGAGGAATTTCAGCTGTTTGATGTCCATCTTCGCTCCGGGCTTATTCCAATGCGGTGGGATTCTAGCGTGTTTGAGTCGTTGGTCAGGCTGGAACCCAATTCTGTAGGACTGGTCTAGTCTTTGGCATCTGGAAATTAAATCCCAAGGAGAGCGCACCATGAGTATTTTTAGCTTTGTTAAGGAAGCAGGCGAGAAGTTGATTGATCTGTTGACGCCGGGTAATGCCAACGCGAGCGAGCAGTTAAAAGATCACGTGGCCAAGGTCGGGTTGGGTAACCCCAATGTGCAAACCACCGTCGACGGTGACAAGGTGACCGTGACAGGTGAAGTCGCCAGCCAGGAAGAGAAAGAGAAAATACTGCTGGCGCTGGGCAATATTGCCGGCGTTGCCAGTGTTGATGACCAGATCACCGTTTCCGGTCCTGCTGTCGCGGCGGCCCGCTTTGTCGTGGTGAAAAAGGGCGACACCCTGAGCGCTATTTCGCTGGCGGTCTATGGCAACGCCAACCAGTACAACAAAATCTTCGAGGCCAACAAGCCGCTGCTGTCCCATCCGGACAAAATCTACCCAGGGCAGACGCTGCGTATTCCTGTGTAAGCGGTACCCATGTAGGAGCGAGCTTGCTCGCGAAGGTCGTCAACGATAACGCGGGAAGCCTGACACCCCGCGTCGTTCTCGGGTTCTTCGCGAGCAAGCTCGCTCCTACAGTTACAGCCCAACAATCAATTCCCGGTAATCCCCAACCGCCGCAAACTCCGCCGTGTCCTTAGGCCCCTTCCGGCTGTCCGGTTCCTTCACGGCCAGCAAGTGCCCCACGCCAAAATCCCGGGCACTGCGCAGGATCGGCAAGGTGTCGTCGATAAACAGGCTGCGGGCCGGGTCGAAGGCGATGTCGGCGTGCAGGGCGTCCCAGAACTGTGGGTTTTCCTTGGCGAAACCATAGTCGTGTGAACTGATCAGTCGCTCGAAATAAGGCGCCAACTCGATGCGTTCCAGCTTCAACGACAGCGAATCCCGATGGGCGTTGGTGATCAGGATCACCCGCTTGCCGGCCTGTTTGATCGCGGCCAGGAAAGTATCGGCATCCGGGCGCAAGGCGATCAGGTGCGCGGTTTCCAGCTTGAGTTCGCGCACCGGGATCTTGAGTTCTGCGCTCCAGAAATCCAGGCAATACCATTGCAACTGTCCGGCGTTACGCTCGAACAATGGTTGCAACTCCATCTCGGCCATCGCCCGGCTCACACCATGCAACTCGGCATAGCGCTGGGGCAGGTGCTCCATCCAGAAATGGTTGTCGAAGTGCAGGTCGAGCAAGGTGCCGTCCATGTCCAGCAGGACGGTGTCGATGGCGTGCCAGGGCAGTGGAGGCATAAAGAACACTCATGTAAGAAAAGATATCCGACACAGACAATCGGAAAAGCCACGGTATAGTAACCCGATCACGCCAAGGAGCCGCTCATGCGCCAGAAACCCACCGTCCTCGCCCGCGAAATAGTCGCCAGTAGCCGTTTGTTCCGCGTGGAGGAAGTGCAATTGCGCTTTTCCAATGGCGTGGAGCGGACCTACGAGCGCTTGGTGGGCAGAGGGGCCGGTTATGGCGCGGTCATGATCGTGGCGATGATCGACTCGGACCACGCGCTGTTGATCGAGGAATATTGCGGCGGCACCGATGAGTATGAACTGTCGTTGCCCAAGGGCTTGATTGAGCCGGGCGAGGATGTGTTGGCAGCAGCAGACCGCGAGCTCAAGGAAGAAGCCGGTTTTGGTGCCCACCAGTTGGAGCACATCACCGAGCTTTCGCTGTCTCCCGGCTACATGAGCCAGAAAATCCAGGTGGTGCTGGCCACCGAGCTGTATGAAGAACGCCTGGAAGGCGACGAGCCGGAGCCGATGCGCGTCGACCGGGTCAACCTGCGGGAGCTCTCGCAGTTAGCGCAGAACGAGCAGTTCAGCGAGGGCCGCGCCTTGGCGGCGCTGTATCTGGTGCGCGACCTGTTGACTCAACGTGGAGCGTTCCAGCCATGAGCGAACTTTTCCTGGGTCACCCGTTTATTGCCCCCGTGATTGAATTGGCCCGCCAGGCCGGCGAGGTGATCATGCCGTATTGGCGCGCCGATGTGGCCGTCACTACCAAGACCGATGATTCGCCGGTGACGGCCGCCGACCTGGCGGCTCATCATCTGATCCTCGCCGGGCTGACTGCGCTGGACCCGAGCATTCCGGTGCTCTCGGAGGAAGACGCGGATATCGACCAGAGCGTACGCGCCGGTTGGCAGCGCTGGTGGCTGGTAGACCCGCTGGATGGCACCAAGGAATTCATCTCTGGCAGCGAGGAGTTCACCGTCAACATCGCGCTGATCGAAAAGGGTCGCGTGGTGTTTGGTGTGGTGTCGATGCCTACCAGCGGTCGGTGCTACTTCGGTGGTGCCGGGCTGGGTGCCTGGCGTTCCGATGTGAGTGCTGCGCCCAAGCAAATCCAGGTGCGCCAGACACCGGCGACGGGTGAAGCGTTTACCGTGGTTGCCAGTCGTCGCCATACGAGCCCTGAACAGGACCGCTTGCTCGCAGGCTTGAGCGCCGGATTGGGTGAGTTGAAGCTGGCGAATATCGGCAGTTCGCTGAAGTTTTGCCTGTTGGCCGAAGGCAGCGCAGATTGCTACCCGCGTCTGGCGCCGACCTCGCAGTGGGACACCGCTGCGGCACAGGGCGTACTGGAAGGGGCGGGTGGTGAGGTGCTGGAATTGAATGGGCAGCCGTTCAGCTATCCTGCGCGGGAGTCGCTATTGAACCCGTTCTTTTTGGCATTGCCGGCTAAAGCGGAGTGGCGTGAGCGGTTGCTGACCCTGGCCCGGTCTTAAACACAACATCGATCAAAAATGTGGGAGCGGGCTTGCTCGCGAAAGCGGTCTTTCAGTGCCAGATGCATCAACTGACAGATTGCATTCGCGAGCAAGCCCGCTCCCACAGTTGTTATGTGTGCAGGACGTACTGGCCGGTAAAGGCTACGGCCCGCTCTTCACTGCCCTCATTGACGATCCACGTCTCCAGCGCCAAGCGCGCCCGGCCATAACGCTTGTAGGTCGCTAAAAATCGTTTCCACACCTTCTCATCAGGTGCCTGGCAAATCGCCGTGGCATCCGTGGTCACCGGCAGCGGATAACTGATCTGTCCTTCCTGAATCACGATATGCCCGTCTTCGATCCCTTCCTCACGCAATTGCAAATGCAGCCAACCCCAACCCGCAAGCACGGCGCCGCAATAAAGGCTGCCACCAAACATGGTGCTCTTGTGGTTGATGTTGGCGTCCAGCGGCAAGCGCAGTTGCAGTTGCCGGTCCTGCCAGTCGATAACCTTGAGGCCCATTTCCCGGGTCAGGGGAATGTCGTGGTGAAGGATCGATTCCAGGTAACGGCTATCGCGACTCATGGTGGCCTCGTGGCAGGTGGAAAAGGGTCATTCGTCGTCAGCGTGGCTGTTGCCACTGTCGGCGAAATTCAGCCCGTGCTTGCGCAGTTTGTCGTGCAGGGTTTTACGCGGCACGCCCAGGGCCTCGGCGAGGCTGCGCATGGAGTTGTGGGTGCGTGCCAGTTCGGCGGCGATCAGGCTTTTTTCAAACTGCTCGACCTGTTCACTCAAGCCGCCGGGTGTGCTGGTCAGTACGCCGGCAGAAGGGCTGTCCGGGGTGTTGTCCAGCGCCAGTTCAAGGCCCAGGGCAAAACGCTCGGCGGCGTTTTGCAGCTCGCGCACATTGCCCGGCCAGCTGTGACGCAACAGCAATGCGCGTTGCCCCGGTTGCAGCTCCTTCATCGGTAGCCCGTGGCGGGTGCTGGCTTCGTCGGCAAAGTGCTGGAACAGCATCAACGCATCCTCACCCCGTTCGCGCAGCGGCGGAATGCGCAGGGGTGCGACGTTCAGGCGGTAATACAAGTCGGCGCGGAAGCGGCCCTGGTCGGCGGACTGGCGCAGGTCTTCCTTGGTGGCGGCGATGATGCGGATATCCAGCGGGATCAGCTGATTACCCCCCAGCCGCTCCACCACACGCTCCTGCAACAGCCGTAGCAGCTTGACCTGCACATCCAGGCTCATGCTTTCGATTTCGTCGAGAAATAGCGTGCCGCCGTTGGCAAATTCGAACTTGCCGATGCGCCGTTTCTGGGCGCCGGTGAAGGCGCCTGGCTCATGTCCGAACAGCTCGCTTTCCACCACTGACTCGGCCAAGGCGCCGGCGTTGATTGCCACAAACGGGCCGGTGCGGCGGTTCGACAGGTCGTGCAGCGCACGCGCCACCACTTCCTTGCCGGCGCCGGTCTCGCCGAGGATCAGCACGTCAGCCTTGGTCGCCGCCAGTGCGCCAATCTGCTCGCGCAGGCGCAGCATTTGCGGGGAGTGCCCCACCAGGCGTGTGCTCAATTGCTGACGGTCACTCAGGGCCAGGCGCAGGCTGCGGTTGTCCAGTACCAGGCGGCGCAAGGCCAGGGCACGGCGCACGCTGTCGAGCAGGGCGTCGCTGGCGAAGGGTTTTTCCAGGAAATCGTAGGCGCCGGTGCGCATGGCTTGCACCGCCAGTGGCACGTCGCCGTGGCCGGTGATCAGCAGCACCGGCAGTTCCGGGTCCTGGGCGTGGAGCTCCCTCAACAGTTCCAGGCCGTCCATGCCGGGCATGCGGATGTCGCTCACCACAACCCCCGGCCAGTCCCGGGAAAGGCGCGCGGTCAGGCCCTGGGCTTCGCCGAGGGTCAGGACTTTCAGCCCGGCCAGGTCCAGGGTCTGGCACAGGGCCTGACGCAGGTGTGGATCATCGTCGATCAACACCACCTGAATCTGGTTATCGATACTCATACACTGCGGTCCTCGGACGGTTGCAGACTGACACCCGGTGCTCCGGCGCGCAGTTTCAAGGTTAACAGCGCGCCACCTTCCTTGTGGTTGGCGAACAACAGTTCACCGCCAAAGGCGCGCATCAGGGTGTCGCAGATCGCCAGGCCCAACCCCAGGCCCTGGGTGCGGGTCTTGGTGGTGTAGAAGGGCTCGCTGGCGCGGCCCAGGGCTTCCATGCAGAAGCCCGGACCGTTGTCGCGAATGTACAGGTTGACGCCCTGTTCGGTGGTTTGGGCACTCAACCAGAGTTTGCGCGGCGGGCCTTTTTCGGTCAGGGCGTCCAAGGCGTTGGCCAGCAGGTTGCCCAATACCTGGCGCAGGCGGGTTTCGCCGGCGGCGACCCACAAGGTGGCTTCGGGCAAATCGCGGATCAACTCGACTTCCATGGACCGCCTGCGCTTGGCCAGCAGCGCCAGCGCATCATCCAGGGCCGGTTGCAGGGCCACGCTTTCCGGCGCATGTCGGTCGCGCCGGGCGAAGGCGCGCAAGTGGGCGATGATCGAGGCCATGCGCCCGGTCAACTCGCTGATCAGCTTGAGGTTGCCGCGGGCGTCGTCGGTGCGTTGGTGGTCCAGCAGGATCTCGGCGTTTTCCGCGTAGCTGCGAATCGCCGCCAGCGGTTGGTTGAGCTCGTGGCTGATGCTTGCCGACATGGTGCCCAGCGCGGAAAGCTTGCCCGCCTGCACCAGGTCATCCTGAGCCCGCACCAATTCCTGCTGTGCGTGCTCGCGCTCCAGCACTTCCTGCTTCAGGCGTCGGTTGAGGCCTTCCAGGTCGCTGGTTCGCTCGATCACGCGCATCTCCAGCTCGCGGCGAGCCTTGGCTTCGAAGGCGATGCGTTCCAGGTAGTGACGACGGCGCTGCATCATCAGGCCGAGCAGCAGCATCAGCACCAGCAACGTTGCGCCACCCACAGCGACTACGGTACGCACCGGGCGGCTGATCAAGGTACGGGGCGCGAGAATCTCGACTTTCCAGCCAGTTTCGGCGATGTCCGTGGATTGGCGCACCCACGCCGTAGGGCTTAGGCTTAGCGGCTGCGGGTCCCGGGTCGGGTAGGGCTGGATGGCAATGATGGCCTGGCGTTCTTCGTCAGTCAGCGGCCGGGTGGCACGGAATCGCCATTGCGGGCGCGAGGTGAGGATCACCACGCCGTTGTGGTCGGTCACCAGCAGTTGTTCCGGCGTGTTGCCCCACAAGCTTTCGGTGTGGTCCAGGTCGACCTTTACCACCAGCACGCCGATGATCCTGTCGCCATCGCGCACGGCAGCGGCGAAAAAGTAGCCGCGCTTGGCCGAGGTGGTGCCCAGGCCGAAAAAGCGCCCCAGGCGCCCGGCCATGGCTTCGCTGAAATACGGGCGGAAGGAAAAATTACGCCCGACGAAGCTGTCCTGCTTGTCCCAGTTGGACGCGGCGAGGGTTTTGCCGGTGGTGTCCATCAGGTACATCACTTCCACCCCGGCCTGAGCGGCGACGTCCTTGAGCAGGTGGTTGGCGTTGACCAGGTTGGTGCTGACCTGGGGTGCGTCGATGGCGGTACGCAGGGCCGGCAGGTCGCCGAGAATTTGTGGCAACACTTCGTAGCGGTGCAGGGTGCCCAGCAGGTTGGCGACGTACAGGTCCAGCGTCTGACGGTTCTGACCGGCCAGTTCGCTGCGGTAATAGCGCTCGGCCAAGTGCTCCAGCGGCCACAACAATGGTGCCAGGCACAGCGCCAGCAACGCCAGGCTGCGCCAGCGGGGTCTTCGCGGAAGGGGTGGAGTCATGGGAGTCATGCGCCTGTGGGTACAGGCGCATTATGCCTAGTGCTGCTCGGCAAGACACTCGCGCAATGCGTCGTGCCACTGCGGTTGCGAGACGTGCCACTGCTGTTGCAGGCGGCTGCAATCCAGGCGCGAGTTCAGCGGGCGCTTTGCCGGAGTCGGATAGGCGCTGGAGGGAATCGGTTCCAGCTCGGCGCAGGCACGGCCGCTGGCCCGTAGTTGCTCGCCGATGGCCTGGGCAAAACCGAACCACGAGGTCTCGCCTTGGGCGGTCAGGTGATAGACACCCCAGTCTCCGGCCTGGCCTGCTTGCCAGCGTTCGATCAAGGCACGGGTGCTGTTGGCGATGGTCCCGGCCCAGGTCGGCGCACCGATCTGGTCGGCAACGATGCGCATCTGCGGTTTTTCCTGCAGCAAGCGTTGCATGGTCAGGAGGAAGTTTTTGCCATGGGTCGAGTAGACCCAACTGGTGCGCAGAATCAGGTGTTCACCGCCGACTGCGGCGATCGCCTGTTCACCGGCCAGCTTGCTTGCGCCGTAGACGCCCAGCGGGTGGGTAACGTCGCCCTCGTTGTAGGGCGCAGCCTTGCTGCCGTCGAATACATAGTCGGTGGAGTAGTGGATCAGCGGGATGCCGAGTGCCTTGGCTTCCTCAGCGAAAACGCCGGGCGCGGTGGCGTTGATGGCGAAGGCCACGTCCGGCTCGCTCTCGGCTTGATCCACCGCCGTATGGGCGGCGGCATTGATGATCAGGCCGGGGCGATGGGCGCGTACTTGCTGGCGGATCTGCTCGGGGTGGTTCAGGTCCAGCTGGTCGCGACCCAGCACGATCAACTCGCCCAAGCCCTGGAGGCGCTGTTGCAGCTCCCGGGAGACCTGGCCGTGCTGGCCGCTGATGAGGATTTTCAACGGGCTGCTCATGGGAACAGGTCGGCTTCTTTGAGGCTCATGCCGTTCTGGTCCTTGGTGGACAAGGTGGGCGCGCCGGTCAGTTGCCAGTCGATGTTGAGGTCCTGGTCGTCCCAGCGAATGCACCGTTCTGCCGAGGGCGTGTAGTAATCCGTGGTTTTGTAGAGGAACTCGGCGTAGTCGCTGAGCACCACAAAACCATGGGCAAATCCCGGTGGAATCCACAGTTGGCGATTATTCTCGGCAGACAAGCGTGCGCTTGCCCATTTGCCGAAGTTCGGTGAGCTGCGGCGGATATCCACCGCCACGTCCAGCACTTCACCAGCGGTTACACGCACCAGTTTGCCCTGAGGGTGCTCGACCTGATAGTGCAGGCCACGCAGCACACCTTTTTGCGAGCGCGAGTGGTTGTCCTGCACGAACTCTTGTTGCAAACCAGTCGCCTGGGCGAAAGCCCGGGCGTTGAAACTCTCATAAAAAAAGCCGCGCTCATCGCCAAAAACCTTCGGCTCGATGATCAAGACACCGGGCAGTTCAGTGGCGGTCACATTCATTTAGTTTCCCCAGCGAGAGTGAACAAGTATTGACCATAGCCGGTTTTGCCAAAATATTTGGCCCGCTCCAGCAAGTGATCACGGTTGATCCAACCGTTCTCGTAAGCGATTTCTTCGAGGCACGCCACTTTCAAACCCTGGCGGTGCTCGATGGTTTGCACATACGTCGAGGCTTCCAGCAGGCTGTCGTGGGTGCCGGTGTCGAGCCAGGCAAAGCCACGGCCGAAGCGTTCCACGTGCAGATCGCCGCGCTGGAGGTAGGCGTTGTTGACGTCGGTGATCTCCAGTTCGCCGCGCGGCGATGGCTTGACCGCCTTGGCGATCTTGATCACGTCGTTGTCGTAGAAGTACAGGCCGGTCACCGCGTAGCTCGACTTTGGCTTGGCGGGTTTTTCCTCGATGGAAAGCGCGCGGCCCTCACTGTCGAAATCGATCACGCCGAAACGCTCTGGGTCCTTGACCCAATAACCGAATACCGTGGCGCCAGATGGGCGCTCAGCAGCCGTGCGCAGTTGGTCGCCGAAGTGCTGGCCGTGGAAAATGTTATCGCCCAGGATCAAGCACACCGGATCATCACCGATAAACTCTTCGCCAATCAAAAACGCCTGTGCCAGACCGTCCGGGGACGGCTGCTCTGCATAGGTGAAGCGCACGCCAAACTGGCTGCCGTCGCCCAACAGATTGCGGTATTGCGGCAAGTCCACCGGGGTGGAAATCAGCAGGATGTCCTTGATCCCGGCCAGCATCAGCACCGAGATCGGGTAGTAGATCATCGGCTTGTCATACACCGGCAACAGCTGTTTCGAGACGCCCAGGGTAATGGGGTGCAAACGAGTGCCGGAGCCACCGGCCAATACGATTCCCTTCATCATGCGATCAAATCCTTAACGTCAGTGTTGCCCAATCGTTCGCCCTGATAACTGCCGTCCTGGACCCTGCGGCACCATTCCAGGTTATCGAGGTACCACTGCACGGTTTTGCGCAGGCCGGTTTCAAAGGTTTCTTCAGGCACCCAGCCCAGTTCGCGTTCGATCTTGCTGGCATCGATCGCGTAGCGCTGGTCGTGGCCTGGACGATCCTTGACGAAGGTGATCAGGTCGGTAAATTTTTCAACGCCGGCCGGACGCTGAGGGGCCAGCTCTTCCAACAGGCCGCAGATGCTGCGCACCACGTCGATATTCTTCTGCTCGTTATGGCCGCCGATGTTGTAGGTCTCGCCCACCACACCTTCAGTTACCACTTTGAACAGCGCACGGGCGTGGTCTTCGACGAACAACCAGTCGCGCACTTGCAGGCCATCGCCATATACCGGCAACGGTTTACCGGCCAGAGCATTGAGGATCACCAGCGGGATCAGCTTCTCGGGGAAGTGGAACGGCCCGTAGTTGTTCGAGCAGTTGGTCAGCAATACCGGCAGGCCATACGTGCGCTGCCAGGCGCGGACCAGATGATCGGACGCGGCCTTGCTCGCGGAGTACGGCGAGCTGGGCGCGTAAGGCGTGGTTTCGGTGAACAGGTCATCGACGCCATGCAGGTCGCCATACACTTCATCGGTGGAAATGTGGTGGAAGCGGAAGGCGCTTTTGGCCGGCTCTTCCAGCTTCTGCCAATAGGCGCGGGCGGCCTCCAGCAGGCTGTAGGTGCCGACGATATTTGTCTGGATAAAATCCGACGGGCCGTCGATGGAACGGTCCACATGGGACTCGGCCGCCAGGTGCATGATCGCGTCTGGCTCAAAGCGCGCGAGCACGGCGCTGACGGTGGCCTGGTCGATGATGTCGGCCTGGACGAACTCATAGCGGCTGTTGTTCGCGACGCTGGTCAGCGACTCGAGGTTGCCTGCATAGGTCAGTTTGTCCAGGTTGAGCACTTCGTGCTCGGTGTGTTGAATCAGGTGCCGGATCAGAGCGGAACCGATGAATCCGGCGCCGCCGGTGATGAGAATGCGCATGTCGGAAGCCCTTTTCCTTAGACGGACATTAAGCGAATGGAGCATAGCTTGAGTTGTGGCGCGAGACGGTGCAAGGGGCGATGGCAATTTGCGTGCCGAAACACCGCATTTGCAGGGGTTGCATAACCCCCGTCAACAATGGCGATATAAGCGCCTGATAAAGACACCAGGGGTCGTCACATGTTGCTCGCCACGTTGATTCATCGCGCCAGCCTGCCATGCCCGCAAGTCGGGCCGGAGCCTGCGGCGCAGCTACTGGAGCAGCATTACGGCCTCGGTGGGGCGATGCAGTCCCTCGGCAGCCAGCAAGACCTCAACTACCGCATCGACAGCGACCGTGGCCGTTTTGTGCTGAAAATCTGCCGGGGCGACTACGCCGCCGTCGAGTTGCAGGCCCAGCACGCCGCCCTCAAGCATCTGCAGGAACATTCGGACGTACGGGTGCCGAGGGTGATTTCGGCTCTTAATGGTGAAGAACTGCTGACCGAGACGGTCGCCGGTCAAACCGTGCGCCTGCGGCTGCTGGATTACATCGATGGCCAACCGCTGACTCACTTGCCTCATTTAGGCCGCGAAGTGATTGCAGGCTTCGGCGAACTCTGCGGGCGGATGAGCCTGGCGCTGGCCGGCTTCGAGCATCCAGGCCTGGAACGCACCCTGCAATGGGACCCGCGCCATGCCCTTGATCTGATCACCCATTTGCTGTCGACCCTCGAAAACCTACCGCATCGTGCCGAGCTTGAGCACGTGGTGGAGCAGGTCGAGCGCCGCGTGCGGCCTTTGGCCGATCACTTGCCGTGGCAAGCCGTGCACATGGATATCACCGATGACAACGTGGTCTGGCAGCGCGATGCCCAGCGGCATTGGCAGGTCCAGGGTGTGATCGACTTCGGAGATCTGGTACGCACCTGGCGTATTGCCGACCTGTCTGTGACCTGCGCGGCGCTGCTGCACCATGCCGAGGGCGATCCGTTCGCCATTCTGCCGGCAATTCAGGCATGCCACGCGATCACCCCGTTGCAGCACGAAGAGTTGCAGGTGCTATGGCCGCTGATTGTCGCGCGGGCGGCAGTGTTGGTGCTGAGCAGTGAACAGCAGCAAAGCCTGGACCCGGATAACGCGTACCTGTTGAAGAACGCCGAGCATGAGTGGGAAATTTTCCGCGTGGCCACCTCGGTGCCTTTTGAGCTGATGGAGGCGGCGATTCTTGGCTGTGTCGGTGTCGAGTTGTCACCCATTGCCGGCGAGGGCTTTGCGCCATTGTTACCGGGGTTGGTCGGGCGTGAATTTGCGTTGATCGACCTGGGCGTACTCAGCCCGCATTTCGAGGCGGGGAACTGGGAGCAGGAAGGCATTGATCGGCGGCTTTTAGAGGAGGCGGCCTTGGTGCATGGGCTGGCAGCCAGCCGTTATGGTCAATACCGGCTGTCCCGAACCCAGCTCGACAGCGCCGTGGAACCGGAGACTTTCCCGCTTCACGTAGAACTGCATATGCCATTGGGCGCTACGGTGGAAGCGCCGTTCGCCGGCACCTTGCGCTACGCCGCCGACGGCCTGCTGTGCCTGCACAGCGCGCAGGTGAGCATTCGCTTGTGGGGCGTGAGCGCCCTGTTGCAGCACGGCGCCGCAGTGGTAAAAGGCCAGGTACTCGGCGAAGTGGTTGCGCCGCTGACGGTGCAACTGTGCCGCGCCGAGCTTGAGCCGCCGCTGTTCTGCACGCCTTCCCGGGCCGCGGCCTGGCAGGTGTTGTGCCCGTCCCCGGCCACTTTGCTGGGGCTGGCGTGCGATGCCGAGCCGGAGTTGGACCCCGAAGCCCTGCTGGCCCGGCGCGACGCCAGCTTCGCCCGCTCGCAAAAGCACTACTACGTCGACCCGCCGCGCATCGAGCGCGGCTGGCGCAATCACCTGATCGACATGCAGGGCCGCTCCTACCTCGACATGCTCAACAACGTCGCGGTGCTCGGCCACGGCCATCCGCGCATGGCCCAAGTGGCGGCACGGCAATGGTCGCTGCTCAACACCAACTCGCGCTTCCACTATGCAGCGATTGCCGAATTCTCCGAGCGTTTGCTGGCGCTGGCGCCGGATTCCATGGACCGGGTGTTCCTGGTCAACAGCGGCACCGAAGCCAACGACCTGGCGATTCGCCTGGCCTGGGCCTACAGCGGCGGGCGCGACATGATCAGTGTGCTGGAGGCTTACCACGGCTGGTCGGTGGCGGCCGATGCGGTGTCGACCTCGATTGCCGACAACCCCCAGGCCTTGAGCAGCCGCCCTGATTGGGTGCACCCGGTGACCGCGCCGAATACCTATCGCGGCGAATTTCGCGGGCAGGACAGTGCCCCGGACTATGTGCGTAGCGTGGAACACAACCTGGCGAAAATCGCTGCGCAGAACCGCCAGTTGGCGGGCTTCATTTGTGAACCGGTGTATGGCAATGCCGGCGGGATTTCACTGCCGCCCGGCTATTTGCAACAGGTGTACGCCCTTGTCCGGGAACAGGGCGGCGTGTGCATCGCCGATGAAGTGCAGGTGGGTTACGGCCGCATGGGCCAGTTCTTCTGGGGTTTTGAAGAGCAGGGCGTGGTGCCGGACATCATCACCATGGCCAAGGGCATGGGCAACGGCCAGCCATTGGGCGCGGTAATCACCCGCCGGGAAATCGCCGAGGCGCTGGAGGTCGAGGGTTACTTCTTCTCATCCTCGGGAGGAAGCCCGGTGAGTTGCCGGATCGGCATGGCGGTGCTGGACGTGATGGAGGAAGAAAAGCTCTGGGAAAACGCCCAGGTGGTAGGCGGACATTTCAAGGCGCGTCTGGAGGCGTTGGTCCAACAGTATCCATTGGTGGGCGCCGTGCATGGTTCCGGGTTTTACCTCGGGCTGGAACTGGTCCGCGACCGACAAACCCTGGAACCGGCCACCGAAGAGACCGCACTGCTGTGCGATCGGCTGCGGGAACTCGGGATCTTCATGCAGCCCACTGGCGACTATCTGAACATCCTCAAGATCAAGCCGCCAATGGTCACCTCCCGGCACAGTGTGGATTTCTTCGTCGACATGCTGGCGAAGGTGTTGGACGAGTCGCTTTAAGCATTTTGTTGGGGTAATTCGATTGTTATCGGTAACTTTTCGGTAATTTATGAGTAGTAGATGTAAATCGTCTTTTAAGGTCGATTTTTATCCGATATAAAGGCGCCATGCTCACGCAGCCGTCCCAGGAGATTTTTCATGACCACTTTGCACAGCACCCCCCGCGCCGACGGCTTCTACATGCCTGCCGAATGGGCGCCACAGACCCAAACCTGGATGATCTGGCCCGAGCGCCCGGACAACTGGCGTCTGGGCGGCAAGCCGGCGCAAGCCGCCCACGTGGCGGTGGCCAAGGCCATTGCACGCTTTGAACCGGTGACCGTGGCCGTCTCGGCCGGCCAGTACGAAAACGCCCGGGCGCGCCTGGACGTGCCGAATATTCGCCTGGTGGAAATGTCCAGCGACGACGCTTGGGTACGTGATACCGGGCCGACCTTCGTGATCAACAACACCGGCGAAGTCCGTGGGGTGAACTGGGATTTCAACGCCTGGGGCGGCTTCGACGGCGGCCTGTATTCGCCGTGGAACCGCGACGCTCAGGTGGGCGGCAAGATCCTCGAAATCGAGCGCAGCCCGCGTTATCGCACCGAGGGTTTTGTGCTGGAAGGCGGTTCGATCCACGTCGACGGCGAAGGCACCCTGATCACCACCGAAGAATGCCTGCTCAACCGCAATCGCAATCCGCACCTTCAGCGTGAGGAAATCGAAGCGGTGCTCAGCGCCAACCTGGCTGTGGATAAGATCATCTGGCTGCCGGATGGCCTGTTCAACGACGAAACCGACGGGCATGTGGATAACTTCTGCTGCTACGTGCGCCCAGGTGAAGTGTTGCTGGCCTGGACAGACGACCCGCAAGATCCGAACTACGCACGCTGCCATGCCGCCATGGACGTGCTGCAAAGCAGCACCGACGCCCAGGGGCGCTCGTTCACAGTGCATAAAATGCCGATCCCGGGGCCGCTGTATGCCACCGAGGAAGAATGTGCAGGCGTTGATCCGGTAGACGGCAGCCAGGAGCGCAATCCTAGCGTGCGGTTGGCCGGTTCCTACGTCAATTTCCTGATCGTCAACGGCGGCATCATCGCGCCGAGCTTCGACGACCCGCTGGACAGTCGCGCCAAGGAGATTCTGCAGAGCCTGTTCCCGCAGCACGAAGTGGTGATGGTGCCTGGCCGCGAACTGTTACTGGGGGGTGGCAACATTCACTGCCTGACCCAGCAGCAGCCGGCTCCGCACAAAAACTGAGTGCACTTGTAACAGCTTGATGCCGGGTTGAACGGCAATTGAGCGCGTCGCAGTTCGAACGCTCACAGCAAGCCCACGGCCCGTCAGGTTCGTGGGCTTTTTTGCGTCCATGTGCCGATAAACCGGGCACATTGGCATAGCTCTTGTATCGATCTTGCGACACAGAGCAGGGTGTATGACTAAGCAGTTCTGTCATAAACCTTGAGTAAGTTAGCCGCTCATGCAGTCGGAGAGAGCGCTGAAATGAATGCCGATATCAACCTGATGTACACGCGCACGTTCCACCCTTTGCGGGTGAACGGTGACGCGATCCATGCGCTGGCGCTCTGGTTGAAGGAAAACGGTTCAAGGCAGATCAGGACGCCCGACCCGCGCCGGGTGATGAGCGAACGGTACCCGGTGGGGCTGTTCAGCGAGGACGAGGTGCAGGCGTTGTGTGAGTTGATGGGCACCTTGTAGGAGCGAGCTTGCTCGCGAAGGGCGCTAACGATGACGTTGGCATCCTGATTCAACGCGGCGTACTCAGGTTTTTCGCGAGCAAGCTCGCTCCTACAGGAACTGTTAGAAGCTGTAGGTTCCGGTCACCACCAGGCTCCGCGGGTCGCCGAACTGAATCTGCGCCGCACTGGTCGCTGACGCGTAGTACGTCTTGTCGCTGATATTGTTCAGCGCCGCCCGCACATCCCATTCCTTCTGCCGGAACCCGGCCAGTGCATCCCAGCGCCCATAACCCGGTAACACCACTGTGTTGGCGTTATCCGCGTAACGATCACCCACCAATGTCAGCCCGGTTTCCGCATACCAGCCCATCTCCGGTTTCCAGGTGACGAACAGGCTGGCATTACGCTTGGCTACATCGCTGATGCGCTTGCCTTCAAAGCCATTGTTGTCCTTCACCACCTTGGCGTCCTGCACGCCAACCCCACCACGCACGTACCAGTTGCCGACGATCTTCCCGGTCGCGGTCAACTCCAGGCCACGGGAGCGCTGCTCACCGCTGAGCAAGGTAATGGTAGGGTCCAGCGGGTCGCGGGTGCGGCGGTTGTAGAGTTCCAGTTCGTACACCGCCAGGGTGGTGCTCAGGCGGTCGTCGAGCCAGTCGCTCTTGACCCCGATTTCCTTCTGTTTGGTCAGCTCCGGGCTCAGGTCGTTGGCGTTGCCCGTCGCGTTGGGCGTGATGCCGATCAGGCCACCGCCGGTAGGCGAGAAGGTCTTGCTCCACGAGGCATAGAACGAATGGTGTTCCAGCGGCGTCCAGACCAGGCCTACGCGCGGGCTGGTGCTGTGGCTCACGACCTGTTCCGAGGCGTTGGTCAGTTTGTTGGTGGACTCCACATCAAAGCGGTCATAGCGCAAACCGGCGAGCAGTTGCCACTGGTCGTTCAGGCGCAGTTGGTCCTGCACATACAAGCCCTGGCTTTGCGCTTCGGTGTGACTGCTGCTGAAGGCCGGTAGGCGACCGTAGTGGCGCAGGTCCGTGTTGGGGTTGTACACATCCACGCTCGGCACAGCGGCGAGGGGCGCTCGATAGAGTTTCGGGTCACGGCGCTGGTTACCCAACTCCACGCCGGTCAGCAAGCGATGCTCCAGGCCAAAGGTGGTGAAACCGCCTTCCAGCTCGACGTTGTTGAAGAGGTTGCGTGTGGTCAAGTCCTGCTGCCAGCGCTGGCGCCCGACCTTGTTGGTTTTTGGGTCGTAGCTGACGGCATAGGTGTTATCGAAGTCGCTGTCGAGGGTGAACACGCCCAACGTATGGCGCAGTTGCCAACTGTCGTTCAGTTCATAGGCAAGCCGGGAGCGCAGGGATTGGGACTTGTCGTCGATGTAATCGCGCTTGTCACCATAAGTAGTGCCGCGACTGACATCCGCCGGGCGCCCGTTGACCCCGGGAATGCCACGGTCCGGCGTGCGGTTGTAGCGGCTGTATTCGTACTGCACCAGCCAGTTCAGGTCCGGGGTCAGCTGCCAGCTCATGGACGGCGCAAACAGCTGGCGATTGCCGCTGACGCCATCGCGGAAACTGTTGTTGTCCTCGTTGCCCATGTTCAGGCGCAGGCTGATGTTATCGGTGGCGTCGGTGCTGAGGTCGGCATACAGGCTGCGCAAATCATTGCTACCGCCCTGGGCCTCGATGCTGGAGGCGTGACCGGCCTGGGGCAGCTTGCTCACGCGATTGACGATGCCGCCCTGGCCGCCTCGGCCGTACAACACTGCTGCCGGGCCCTTGAGCACTTCGATGCGCTCGATGTTGTGCAGGTCGCGCACGTATTGGCTGTCGTCGCGAATACCGTCCAGGTAGAAGTCGTTGCTGGCGTCGAAGCCACGGATGCGCAGGCTGTCGAAACGCGTGTCGGCGCCGCTGCTGACGTTGGGTACGCCGCTCAACGCCTGGCCCAGGTCATTGGTCCCGTAGGAGCGCAGGTTGTCGGTTTTTACCGAGTCGATAGCCTGGGGCACATAACGCACGGGCGTAGAGGTGCGGGTGGCGGTGCTGGTTTCCTTGACGCGCGGGTCGTCCTCGTCGGCTTCGGCACTTACGGAGGTTTCCGGCAGGACGGTTGCAGCGCAGGCAAATCCGGCAGACAGCAGGACAGAAAGCCCAAGGGTAATGGGCGTCAGGCGGAAGGCAGGCATCGGGGTGTGCATCCAAAAAGGTTGGGAGGATAAAAGTGCGCTAATGGTAATGCTTACTATTTGCGCGGGTTATCTATTCCTAAACGTACCTTTCTGAAAACTGTTACGGCGTATGTTTTTCAGGGTTATTCGACCGATTCTCGAAACAGTCTGAAAGCCAATCCAGGGTTTTTCCCAACTGTGCGTAAGACTAATCTGCCGTGCATCAACGTCCATCGGAGTCCGCCATGACGGCAGCCACGCTTCACTACATTTACGACCCGCTGTGCGGCTGGTGTTACGGCGCCGAGCCGCTGCTGCACGCCGCCCATAGCGTGTTGCCGATCCAGTTGCACGGCGGCGGGATGATGACCGGCGCCAATCGCCAATCCGTATCGCCGCAGTTACGTGACTACGTCATGCCCCACGACCGGCGTATCGCCGAGTACACCGGGCAACCGTTTGGCGAAGCGTATTTTGAAGGCCTGCTGCGCGATCACGACGCGGTGTTCGACTCAGCCCCGCCGATCACCGCAGTACTGGCCGCCGAAAAAATCGCCGGACGCGGCCTGGAACTGCTGGCGCGTTTGCAAACGGCGCACTACGTCGAAGGCCGCCGAATCGCTGATCGCGACGTGCTGCTGGATCTCGCCGAATCCATCGGTTTGGATCCTCAAGTCTTCAACGCCACCTTCAGTGAAATCCTGGGCGCAGACACTCAAGCGCACATCAACAACAGCCGCCAATGGCTGGCAAAAATTGGCGGTCAGGGCTTTCCCACGTTGGCCCTGGAACAGGATGAGCAGTTGCAATTGATCGACATCAGCCCCTGGCTGGGCAAGTCCGAAGCCTTTGCTGAGTGGCTGAGACAAAGAGTCGCAATTTCGATTAAACCCACCCAATCGAGTGCACCAATGTGTGGCCTGCAGGGGTGCGAAGATCCGAGAGAGGCTAGATAGAGCCTTGGAGGGTGATGGCCATTTAACGTCTCTTAGACTTTTTTAGCCTAAATACAGAAGATTCACGAAATTGACACACAGTAAAGGGCGCGGATAGGATTCGCCCCAACGCCTGTGGCTAACCGCCATGACTTCTCCAATAAAAAAAGGCCCGCGGCATATTCAGTCGTCCGCGGGCCTTTTTTTATCTGGAGAGTCGACACCAGAAAAGCAACACGGAGCCTGGTGTCACAGAGCGTACTCAACCAGTAATAAGGAATATAAGAAAATGTTGAAGCAACGGATGGGGCTGATCGCTCTGGGGATTTTGAGCGCTACGCAAGCAATGGCTGATGACCAATCCCAATCGAAGGGTTTTGTTGAAGACAGCCACCTGAACATCGCGGCACGCAACGCTTACATCAGCCGCGACTACAAAAACGGCAAGCAAGACAAAGCTGAATGGGGCCAGGGCTTCATCGGCAAGTTCGAATCCGGCTTCACCCAAGGCACCGTCGGTGTGGGTGTGGACGTGATCGGCCAATACGCCATTCGCCTGGATGGTGGTAAGGGTCGCAGCGGCGCGGGTGGTATCGACTTCTTCAAACAAGGCGACAGCGGCGCAGCTGCCGACGACCTTGCCAAGGGCGGCGCAGCCGTCAAGGCACGCATCTCCAACACCGTAATCAAATACGGTCAGCAGATGCCAGCCGTGCCGGTCCTGCAGTACGACAACTCCCGTCTGTTGTCGGAAACCTACGAAGGTACTTCGATCGTTTCCAAAGAAATCGCCGGCCTGCAACTGGACGCGGGTCACTTCACCAAGGAAGCTCGCAAGAGCGCCGAAGGTTCCGACAGTGGCGCGCTGAAAAGCATCGACTACATCGGCGGTAGCTACAAATTCACCGAAAGCCTGTCGGCAGCGCTCTACGCTTCCAACATGCAGGACGTGCTGAAGAAGCAATACGTCAACGTCAACTACGTGCTGGCCCTGCCAGAGAAACAATCGTTGACCTTTGACTTCAACGGCTACAAAACCAAGCTGGACCGCAGCTTCGCCCTGGAAAACCAAGGTGATGCCGACGCTCGCGACAACAAAATCTGGAGCCTGGGCGCCACATGGGCCGTTGGCCCGCACAGCTTCACCGTGGCTCACCAGCGCAGCACCGGTGACACCGGTTACCTGTACGGCGGCTATCGCAACGCAGGCGGCATCGGCGACGGTGGCAACACCATCCTGCTGGCCAACTCCTACTGGTCTGACTTCAACGGCAAGGACGAGCGCTCCTGGCAAGCAGGCTACGGCCTGGACTTCAGCGCCTTCGGCGTGCCTGGCCTGACCTACAACATCGCTTACGTGCGCGGCACCAACATTGACGACGGTTCCAACCGCGGCAGTGGCACCGAGCGTGAGATCTTCAACCAGTTCAAATACGTGGTACAGAACGGCCCGGCTAAAGACCTGAGCCTGCGTGCCCGTGCGTCGTGGTTGCGCGTTTCCAACAACGCCAGCAACTACAACGTGGGTGGTAACGAGATCCGCCTGTTTGCCGACTACCCAATCAACGTTTTCTAATTGATTCGGCGTCGCGCCTGATTCAAGGCGATGAAAAACCCCGACTGGTCGGGGTTTTTTTATGCCTGCAATCCAGGCTATTGATTACACCGCATCACTAATGAAGTACTCCGCCCCACCTTTATCCACTTCAAGCAACCTCATAAATTGGTCTCACTGCCTGCCCACCATACCGATGGGCAAGTCACTGGAGCCTTGTCATGCCATTTGTCAGCGTACGTATCACCCGCGACGGCGTCACCTCGGAGCAGAAAGCCCAGGTCATTGCCGAAATCACCGAAACCCTCGAGCGCGTCCTTAACAAACGCCCCGACCTGACCCACATCGTCATCGAAGAAGTCGACACCGATAACTGGGGCTACGCCGGCATCACCACCACCCAGTACCGCAAACAGCTCGCGGAAAATCCGTCATGAGCACGCCCGTCACCATCGACTTCATCTCCGACGTGGTCTGCCCATGGTGCGCCCTGGGCGCCACTGCCCTGGAACAAGCCATCGACAACCTGGCAGGCGAAGTGAAGGTTGAACTGACCTTCAAACCCTTCGAACTCAACCCCGACATGCCGGCCGAAGGTGAAAACGCCGTCGCCCACATGATGCGCAAATACGGGCGCAGCGCTGAAGAAGTCGCCAGCGGGAAAAGAATGCTGATGGAGCGCGGCGATGCCATCGGCTTCACCTTCGACCTGGAAAAACGCAGCCACTTCTACAACACCTTCGACGCTCATCGGTTGCTGTTTTGGGCGTTGCAGCAAGGGCGGCAGATCGAGCTGAAAAAGGCGCTGCTGCATGGGTATTTCACCGATGGCCAAAACGTCAGCGACCACGAAACCCTGGCCCGTTTAGCCGCCGAAGCCGGGCTGGAAATCGAAGGCGCACGACGGGTGCTGGGCTCTGCCGCCTACGGCAATGAAGTGCGCCAGCTTGAAGCGTTCTACCGCGAGCACGGCATCAACTCCGTACCGGCCATGGTCCTCAACGGCCGCCAGTTGGTCTCCGGATCGCAATCCGTCAGTTACTACGAACAGATGCTGCGGGAAATGTCCGCCACGGCTGCTTGAACCATCCCCTTTTCTATATAGAGGTTTCATCATGAGCAATTCGAAAAAAGTCGTTGTGATTACTGGCGCATCCCAAGGCCTTGGCGCGGCTGCGGTCAAGGCTTACCGCGAGCTGGATTACCGCGTAGTTGCCACCTCCCGGTCGATCAAACCGTCGACGGATCCGGACATCCTCACCGTGGCGGGCGACATCGCCGACCCGGCCACCGCCGAGCGCGTGATCCGCGAAGGCGTGGCGCGTTTTGGCCGCATCGACAGCCTGATCAACAACGCCGGGATCTTCGTCGCCAAACCCTTCACCAGCTACACCCACGAAGACTACGTGAACGTGCTGGCCGTGAACCTCAACGGGTTCTTCTACATCACCCAACTGGCGATTACCGAGATGCTGAAACAGGGCACCGGGCACATCGTCAACATCACCACCAGCCTGGTGGACCACGCGATTGATGGCGTGCCATCGGTGCTGGCTTCGCTGACCAAAGGCGGGCTGAACTCGGCGACCAAATCGCTGGCGATTGAATACGCCAAGCGCGGGATTCGAGTGAATGCGGTGAGCCCTGGGATTATCAAGACGCCGATGCATGGCGAAGAGACGCATGCGGCGCTGGGTAGCCTGCATCCGGTTGGGCATATGGGAGAGGCGCGGGATATTGCGCAGGCGATTGTGTATTTGGAATCGGCTGGGTTTGTGACGGGGGAAATTCTGCATGTGGACGGTGGGCAGAGTGCTGGGCACTAAGCGACGCGGTTGAACGAAAAACGCCCCGGACTGTGATGGTTCGGGGCGTTTTTGTGGGTGGCGTATAAAGCAGTCAACCGGCTGTTGTAGGGGCGACCTGCTCCAATGCCCGATCTGCCAGCAGTGAACTCAACTCGATCAATTGCTGAATTCCCAATGCCACTGCCCTTTTTGATCCTTCCAGCTCAAATGCCAGGTTCGAAACCATTTCGTTAGCCGACGAGAGGGTTTCTGCTGCATTGGCCAGTAGCGTTTCGGTATCCACATCGGGAGAAACAGAGAACAGATTGCCGCATGGACGCGCCGCAGGTTCTGCGTCGTCTGATGGGTGCAAGTAATGATCAATCGCCCGTTGTGCTGCTGCATGAAGCTTGGCGTCGGTTGGGGCTTGAGGCGGGTTAGGTGTGACCTTGAACATGGCGAAGCTCCTTTAGCGATTCAGGAACTGCCAATCTCACTTCCACATGAGGGTGGCAGCTGTGCGCAGGTGTGGAAGACCGGGGCTAAAGGAACCCGGCGCACCGAAGTGCCCCGCACACAGCCGCCATAACACAAGAATACGGGCGTAAAAAAACGCCGGTAGGTGTTCATGGGCGTTTGAGCGCCTTTAGCCATAGTACGGACTTCCACATCCGGCCGCTGATTTTGCAGCGGCTGGCGGAGGTTAGCGGGGTGGAGCATGGGGAGGCAACCTGATATGGGTGTATGAAAATTCAGTGGGGAGGAAAATAAATTGCGTAAAGGGGACGGATTTATTTATCGCTCTGCACTGTTCCGCCTCAACCCCAAATTTCGCATACAAAGATCGATGCGAGCGTGGTTACAGGAGTCGCGGCTTTCGAAAGGTTTGCAGAGGGACGTGGGAGCAGGTAGGTGATCAGCAGGAAAGTAGTGAGGCTGCCAGATCAGGATCTGCGGTAGGGACACCCCAGAAACAACAAAGCCCTCACATTTCTGCGAGGGCTTCGTTTTGTATGGTGCCGGCACCAGGAGTCGAACCCGGGACCTACTGATTACAAGTCAGTTGCTCTACCAACTGAGCTATACCGGCGTGTTAGGGCGACGATTATAGCGATTGGTTAGCTTCTGTAAACCCCTGAATTCTGACTATTTTTGCAGGCACAGAGGTTTTCTCGCATCCAGCTCATTTTGACCACTGGGGATGGCTTCCTCAGCCCGAAGGCCATCCAGGGTCAGCCAGTAAAAAAATGTGTACCAATCAGCTGCCTGCGTTACACGAGTCCGCAAACTTCATGTACTCAAACACCTGCTTCTGCCCATGGGAATCCAGGTACGTCATCCGCGCATTCACCACGCCGCACGCCGCGCCGCCATCGTCGACGGTCGACAGCACTTGCTGAATATCCAGCTTGGGGCTGGTCTCGGCCTGGGCCGAGAAGGCGGCGATGTTGAGCAAGGCAAACAAGCCGCTGGCGATGAGGGTGTTCCGGTTCATGGTGGTGTCCTCTGAGGTTCAATAGGAGTGTGTTGCGTTGGAGCCTATTGAGCGCCTGGGAGGTATCCGGCCTGTGTCATGCACCTCGGGGTTTTGCTTCGGCATGTATAGGCGGTGGATTTCATACAACTTGATACACGAGCACTGCCATTAGAGGTATTTGCAGAAGTGCTCCTATCCGGCGAAGATTAGTCATTAAATTGACCATTTACCGCTCGTCGTAAAGATTTCTTCAGAAACACCAAAATAATGACACTTTCATTCCTTTGTCACAGAATGCGTACACAAAGGCGCCCACAAAAAGACCTGCGGTAAGCATCAGTACAGCTGACCTTTCACGTCTTTAAGATGCGTCGTGATGGAGTGTTGGCGATGAGCCGTACTGATGAACTTTTTGAGTTGTTTAATACGACAACTGCCAATGATGTCCAGGGAATGGATTCGATGCTGCAATTTTTCGAAGACATGCCCATCGACGACAGCGCCAGTCTCAACATGGGCAGCGGCGCGTCGTTCCTCCGGCATTCCCCCTGTGCCAACGAGCAGTCCCGCGAAGCCGCGACCGTCCGTGCGAATGTGGTGGCGCTGGTGTCCGTCAATGGCGGCGTCGGCCGCAGCACCCTGGCCACGGCGCTGAGCAGCGGTTTGCAGCGCCTGGGGCGGCCGGTGGTAGCGCTGGACCTGGACCCGCAAAACGCTCTCTATCACCACTTCGGCCTGAGCCACACCTTGCCCGGCATCGGGCGCACCAGCCTGCAGAACGAGCGCTGGAGCCAGATCCTTCATTCGGGCTTCGCCGGTTGCCAGGTGATCACTTTTGGCGAAACCGATATCCGTCAGCAGGAGGACTTGCAGCGTTGGCTCAAGCAGGAACCGCAGTGGTTGGCGCAGCACCTCTCGGCCCTCGGTCTGAGCGAGCAGGACACGGTGATCATCGACACCCCGGCGGGCAACAACGTTTACCTGCATCAGGCACTGAACGTGGCCGATGTGGTGCTGGTTATCGCCCAGGCGGATGCGGCGTCCCTTGGCACTCTGGGGCAGATGGAGCAGTTGCTGGCGCCACATAGGGGTCGTCAGCCGGCGCTGCGCTGCCACTTCGTGATCAACCAGCTTGATGAGACCTCCGGCTTCAGCCTCGACATGGTCGAGGTGTTCAAGAAGCGCCTGGGTGAAAACCTGTTGGAAGTGGTGCACCGGGATTCGGCGATCAGCGAAGCCCTGGCCTTCGGCAGCGACCCGCTGGATAACGAAGCCGCCAGCATGGCCTGTGACGATATCAACGAGCTTTGCCGCCTGTTGATTGCCCATTGAAAAGACCGGGTTATGCCGCTAACGCCCGATGCTTATGCACAATCGGTTGGTTCAACCTGTCACGAAACAGCAATTTTGCGGAGCCGTTCTCATCACGCTGCAACTGCCTGTTTTGCGTGCGTTTTATTTTGTGAACAAAAAATGACCAGTCAGCATTTTGCCCTGTAAAGCTTGCCGCCAGGGCTTGCGCCAGAATTCCATCAACAGACTTATCCACAGGGCGCGCTGCGACAAAATGCCCTTTAATCGCGCTCGGCGAGCAGCATCAGGTTACGCGGGGTCAGTGGTGTTTCGCAGAAGCTGCCGACTTGAACCCTGTAGCCGTTTTCTTCGAGCAACAATGCTCGGTCCAGCACCAGCCATAGTTCCAGCGGGCGCCGAAACAAACCACGCAGCAATTCCAGGTTTCGCACGTGGGCCAAGCGCTGCCACCCTTGGGCCTCCAGAACCGACCAATCCTGTTCACCTGTGGATAATCCCTTGAGCACCGCCAGTTCCCGGCAGTAGTCGGCGAACGGCTTGGTCAGCCAGCTTGCAGGCAATGACGGGGTCGGCAGGTACTCGTCGCTATCGCGCAGTTGCCGCTGCAGCACATCAAAGCCCAAACGCCTGGCCATCGACGTATCTCGCTGCTGGCGTACGCGCGCGCCCGCGGTGACGGTTTCGCTCAGCGGCAGGCCGAGGTCCTCCACTGATAAACGTAGTGATGAAGCCTGGGCCGCAATCGACAGCGGCTGATATTCCTCGGCGCGGATGCGGTTGTAGCAGCAGGGCGCCACAGCCAGTTGCTGGCAGCCGGCGGCGCTGGCCAGCTGGAGCAGGCGCACATGCAAGTCGCCGCACGCATGCAGCGCGACCGGAGTTTGGTCGCGGCTGATCTGCACGTCGGCCATCACGTCTTGCAGACGATGAGTGACGGGCAATCGATGGTGTTCGCTGAGTGTTTGCCCTGAAGCAATCAGTGCCGGGTCATATTCCAGGCAGGTCAATTGCTGCCCGGGTTGCAGCAGGCGGCGGCCGAGGTGGCCCTTGCCGGCGCACCAGTCGAGCCAGTGTTGGGGTGTTTTAGAGAATTGCAGGGCGGCGCCGAAGGCTTCTATCTGCTGCCATTTGCGGCCGGGTACATCGACGTTTAAGCGGTGGTGGGCGGCCGGTAGCGCAGTGGACGGTAAGTTATCCACAGCACCGAGATTCAGCGACTGGGCCGCCAGCTCGGGAAACGGCGCGGGCGCCGGCAGGTTATGAGGTTGGTTATGGCTGCTGTCCGCCTCAGCCAGTGAGCGTCCGCGTAGCCAGTTGGCCAGCTCGGGATGCTGGGCTTCCCACGGCAATTGCAGATGGGTAAAGGGCCGTGGTCGCCACAGCCCTTGATGCTCGGTGAGGAACGCATCCAGTGCCTGAAAGCGGGCGAGCAACTGCTCACCCGTCAACATGGCGTCAGCGACCTTGGCAGGCATCAACCCGCAACCAGCGTTCCAGCAGCTTGAAGAAGCGCACCAGGACGTAGGACATCAGCAGGTAGAACAACCCGGCAGCGAAGAAGATTTCCACCGGCAAGTAGGTGCGGGCAATGATCGTGCGGGCCATGCCGGTCAGTTCCAGCAAGGTCACGGTACTGGCCAGGGCGCTGGCCTTGAGCATCAGAATCACTTCGTTGCTGTAGGCCGGCAGGCCGATGCGCGCCGCACGCGGCAGGATGATGTAGAACAGCGCCTTGGGCTTGGACATGCCCAGCGCCCGCGCTGCTTCGATTTCACCCGGCGGGATGGCCTGGATCGCGCCGCGCAGGATCTCGGCGATATAGGCGGCGGTGTGCAGGGTCATGGTGGCGGTGGCGCACCAGAACGGGTCCCGCAGGTACGGCCACATGAAGCTTTCACGCACGGCGTCGAACTGCGCCAGGCCGTAATACACCAGGAACAATTGCACCAGCAGCGGCGTGCCACGGAAGAAAAAGATGTAGCAGTAGGGCAGGGTGCGCACGTACCACAGGCGCGAAGAACGCGCGATGCCCAACGGGATTGCCAGCAGCAGGCCGGCGATCACGGCGATGGCCACCAGTTCCAGGGTCAGGGTTGCGCCCTGGGCCAACCGGGGCAGCCACTTGATGATTACGGCCCAGTTAAGGCCGAGGTCGAAATGCGACAGCCAGCTGTAGTCGCCACTCATTGCGTGCTCCTCGCAAAGCCGCGCGCGGCACGTTTTTCCAGGAAGTGCATGCCGGTCATCGCCAGGACGGTGAGGCCCAGATACATGAAGGCCGCGACCATAAAGAAGGTGAAGGGCTGCTTGGTGACGGTCACGCCGATCTGCGCGTGGCGCATGATTTCTTCCAGGCCGATCACCGAGACCAGTGCGGTGTCCTTCATCAGAATCATGAACAGGTTGCCCAGGCCCGGTAGGGCGATGCGCCACATCTGCGGCATGATCAACCGGGTGAAGATCCGGAACTTCGACAAGCCCAGTGCGACACCGGCTTCACGGTGGCCCTTGGGAATGGCCAGGATCGCGCCGCGGAACACTTCCGTGGCGTAGGCGCCAAAGCACAGGCCGAGGGCAATGACGCCGGCGGCGAAGGCGCTGAGGGACAGGTCGGGGTTGCCGAAAAACTCCCCGAGGGCACGCATCAAATTGACCGTGCCGAAGTAAATCAGCAGTACCCACAGCAGTTCCGGAATGCCGCGAACCAGGGTGGAGTAAGCGCCGCCAAGCCATTGCAGCGGCTTGTACGGGGAAGTCTTGGCCAGGGCACCGGCCAGGCCGAGCACCAGCCCGAGGCACAGGGCGGTGAGCGCCAGCTTGACGGTCATCAGCGCGCCAGCGGCAAGCGCCGGGCCGAATCCGTAGAGGTCGAAATTCATGGTTTAGTCGTTTCGCAAGGCATTGCTAAGGACCGGCGCACTCAAGCGAGCGCGCCGGGCAGGCAATTCAGGATCACTCGATACTGAAAGGGAAGTACTTGTCGTTGATCTTCTTGTAGGTGCCGTCGGCTTTGATTTCTGCCAGGGCTTTGTTCAAGCGCTCGCGCAGTGGGTCGCCTTTGCGTACGGCGATACCGATCTTGTCGCTCTCTACCACCGGGTCGCCCTTGAATTCGTAGGCGGAGCCGTCTTTGCTTTTCAGCCACTCGTACTGTACGTACTTGTCGGCGAGCATCCCGTCCAGGCGGCCGGAAGTCAGGTCGAGGTAGGCGTTTTCCTGGGTGTCGTAGAGCTTGGCGGTGGTGTCCGGCAGCTTGTCTTCCAGGTAGGTACCGGCCAGCGTCGCGCGTTGAGCACCGATGATCTTGCCCTTCAGGTAGTCCGCGTCGGTCTTGAAGTCTTTGGTGGCTTTAGGCGCGATGAACTGCAGCTTGTTGGAGTAGTACGGGTCGGTGAAGTCGACGGCCTGCTTGCGTTCATCGGTAATGGACAGCGAGGAGACCAGGAAGTCGAACTTCTTGGCGTTCAGGGCCGGGATGATGCCGTCCCAGTCCGAGACATACACTTCGCACTTCTCGACTTTCATCTTGGCGCACAGGGCGTCGCCGATGTCCTTGTCGAAGCCGACGACGTTGCCGCTGGCATCTTTATTGTTGAACGGCGGGTAAGCCGCTTCGATCCCCATTTTCAAGGTCTCGGCCATCGCCGTGGCGCTGAACGCCATCGAAACGGCGGCAGCCAGGAGGAATTTTTTATAGTTCTGCATGCATGTTGCTCCGTTAGCGGTTGCTGGACATGAATTGTTTGCAGCGCGCCGAAAGCGGGTTTTCAAACACCTGCTGTGGCGATCCTTGCTCTTCGACCAGGCCCTGGTGCAGGAACACCACTTCACTGGACACCTGACGGGCGAAGCCCATTTCATGGGTGACCAGCAGCATGGTGCGGCCTTCTTCGGCCAGTGCGCGGATCACATTAAGTACTTCCTGAACCATTTCCGGGTCAAGGGCCGATGTCGGCTCGTCGAACAGGATGACTTTGGGCTGCATCGCCAGGGTGCGGGCGATCGCGGCGCGTTGCTGCTGGCCGCCGGACAATTGCGCGGGGTAGGCGTGGCGCTTGTCGCTGATGCCGACCTTGGCCAGCAAGGCTTCGGCGATTTCAATGGCTTCGGCCTTGCTCTGGCCGAGCACCCGGCGCGGCGCCTCGATGATGTTGTCGAGGACGCTCATGTGCGGCCACAGGTTAAAGTTTTGAAACACAAAACCGATTTCGCTGCGCAGGCGGTTGATCTGTTTGCCGTCGGCGGCTACCAGCTCGCCGTTTTTTGCGGCCTTCAGTTTGAGTTCTTCACCGGCCACCAGGATTTGCCCCTGGTGCGGGTTTTCCAGCAGGTTGATGCAGCGCAGGAACGTGGACTTGCCGGAACCGGAGGAACCCAGGATCGAGATCACATCGCCGTCGCGGGCGGTCAGCGAGATACCTTTAAGCACCTCCAGCTCACCGTAGCGTTTATGCAAGTTGCGGATTTCAAGCGCGGGCGTGGCCTCAGCCATGTGCGGTCCTCATTGTGTTCATTGCGCTCCTGCTGTTGGCCCGCCTTCCTGGCGAGGCGCCAAGCTAGCATAGCGTTTGGATGACAGCCAACAGCCCAGCAGGCGGTAAACAGACGGTGTGCGGCAGGGTGTCGCATCGGCACAGCAGTGTGTCGCGCCACCAACAACCGAACAGCCGTTTGAACCCTGATGCCTACAGGCTTCGCGTAAAAAAGGGCGCGATGGTGCCAGCTTTGGCCGGGTGTTGGAAGGGTTAAACCGGCGAACGGTCCTTATCAGCCCTGTAATGGAGCGTCACGCACAATTTGTGTGTGTTTTTGGTGCGCCTGTTCGTGCTTCAAGTGAGTCGCACAGTAACGCTATAGCGGAATGCCATTAGTGTCAGTGACTTACGAGAGCTGTTGAGTTTCCCTACAAGCCGCGTCAATCGCGGCCCTGTAACATTTTGGCGCAAATCTTGCGTAAAAAATAAAGAACGCCCCGTTGGTTTCTTTTCACGAGAAAGACCTCAGGCCGGGTGGACCGTATTCGCAATTCCTCGCAAAGGTGTGTCAATGAGTAGTACGCAAAGCTCCAATGACCTCGAACAGGGGCTCAAACCGCGTCACGTCACCATGCTGTCGATTGCCGGCGTTATTGGTGCCGGTTTGTTTGTCGGCTCCGGCCACGCGATTGCTGCCGCAGGCCCTGCCGTGCTGCTGGCGTATGCGGCCGCCGGTACGCTGGTGGTGTTGGTGATGCGCATGCTGGCCGAGATGGCCGTGGCATCCCCGGACACGGGTTCGTTCTCTACTTATGCCGACCGTGCGATCGGTCACTGGGCCGGTTTCACCATCGGCTGGCTGTACTGGTGGTTCTGGGTGCTGGTGATTCCGCTGGAAGCCAACGCCGCCGCGACCATCCTCCACGCCTGGTTCCCCAACGTGGCGATCTGGGCCTTCACCCTGATCATCACTTTGCTGCTGACCGCGACCAACCTGTTCAGCGTGAAGAACTACGGCGAGTTCGAGTTCTGGTTTGCGCTGATCAAAGTGGTGGCGATCATCGGCTTTGTGATCCTCGGTGTCCTGGCGATTTTCGGCTTCTTGCCGGGCAGCCAGGTCAGCGGCGTTTCGCACCTGTTCGACACCCAAGGCTTCCTGCCCAACGGCATGGGGGCGGTGTTGGCGGCGATCCTGACCACCATGTTCTCGTTCATGGGCACCGAGATCGTGACCATCGCGGCCGCTGAATCGAAGAACCCTGGCCAGCAGATCTCCAAGGCCACCAACTCGGTGATCTGGCGGATCGGCTTGTTCTACCTGGTGTCGATCTTCATCGTCGTGGCCCTGGTGCCATGGAATGATCCTGCGCTGGCAGCGGTCGGTTCCTACCAGACGGTGCTGGAACGCATGGGCATCCCGAATGCCAAGCTGATCGTTGACCTGGTGGTGTTGGTGGCCGTGACCAGTTGCCTGAACTCGGCGCTTTACACCGCTTCACGCATGATGTTCTCCCTGGGCCGTCGCGGTGATGCACCGGCGGTGTCCAAGATCACCAACAAGAGCGGCACGCCTTACTGGGCGGTGTTGCTGTCTACCGGCGCGGCGTTCCTGGCGGTATTCGCCAACTACGTGGCTCCGGCAGCGGTGTTTGAATTCCTGCTGGCCAGCTCCGGCGCCATCGCGCTGCTGGTGTACCTGGTGATCGCCGTGTCGCAACTGCGCATGCGTCAGAAGCGCACGGAAGCGGGCGAGAAGATTGCCTTCAAGATGTGGCTGTTCCCGGGCCTGACGTATGCGGTGATCGTGTTCATCGTGGGCGTGCTGACGATCATGCTGTTTCAGGAAGCGCATCGGGTGGAGATCATGGCCACCGGGGTTCTGAGCTTGCTGGTGATTGCGGCGGGGCTGATTGTGTCGCGTCGGCGCAAGGGCCGGAAGGTTGGTGCTGCGGTGCTTAACTGACGGAATGCTTTCGTCGGAATACCGTTGATCAAATGTGGGAGATTCTATGGTTTAGGGGAAGCCCCCAAAACCGCTTTCGACTGGTATTCACTTTGGTTTTTCATGAGGGAGAACGCGATACGCGCTAGCTTGCGAGCGATGATAACCAAGGCCTGAGTCGTTTTCAGGCCTCTGCCCAGATAGCCTTGATAGAGCGGTTTCCAAGCGTTTGACTTGATACCTGCTGACGCCGCGTTATGCAGCAACCGACGGATCTCCGAGTCCCCCTTTTTACTCAGTGATCGACGTCCGCTCATTTGCCCCGAGTCAGACACCCTCAAGTCCATTCCTAGGAACGCGATATAGGCATCGGCACTTTCAAACTCGCCTCGTTGAAACGCCATCGTCAGTGCTACCGCAGTGAGAAAACCAATCCCCTCAACGGCCTGGCAGCGTTTGATCTGATGCAACAGACCTGCCTCAGTGA